>CAZRYP010000078.1:0-8457 GCA_964604295.1 uncultured Treponemataceae bacterium | reverse complement strand
AAGTCGGCCAGGGGATGGGGATTGGTGGAGGCGGGACCGCCCGCTATGACCAGGGGATCTGACTCGCCGCGATCTTCCGCGAGAAGGGGTATCATGCCAGTATCGAGGACCGTCAGGATATTGGTCGCCAGGAGTTCATAGCCGATGGAAAAACCTATGATGTCGCAGGCTTTCAACGGTATGCCGCTTTCGACAGTATACAGCGGGAGGCCGCGCCGCTTGAGAAGTTCCTCGAAATCGGGCGCCGGAGTGAATACCCTCTCGCAGACTATCTCCTCGGAGAGCTTTCCTATGTCATTGTAAAGGATGCGGATCGCATTGTTGGACATTCCGATCTCATAGAGATCAGGGAAGCAGAGCGCGAGCCTCAGTCTCTCGTCGGATGGGCCGATCCGGGGGTGGGAGCCGACTTCGCCGCCGAGGTAACGGGCAGGTTTCTGTATCGAGTAGAGATCGGAACCGAAATCCCTCAAGGGTTCGATGAAAGGAAGCTTTGTCACATTCTATACCTTCGGGCGGAGATTCCGAGCAGGAAGCCTACGGCGATCATGGCCGCCCAGAGCGAGGATCCGCCATATGAGATGAAATAAAGAGGTATGCCGGTGATCGGCATGATTCCGATGGCCATTCCGACATTGATCATGAAATGGAAGAGGAACATGCCCAGGAAACCGCTGCATACCAGCATCGAGTACCTGTCCTTCGTGCTTTCGACGAGGGATACGATCCGAAAGAGGAATGCTCCGAAAAGGCAGATGAGGACGACGCCACCGATAAAACCCCATTCTTCGGCTATGATCGAAAAGATGAAATCGGTGCTCTGCTGGGGGATGAACCGGGCGTGGCTCTGCGTGCCCTGCATATAGCCCTTTCCGGCGATTCCACCCGAACCGATGGCCGTCACCGCCTGGATTATGTTCCATCCCGCACCTTGGGGATCCACGTTGGGGTTGAGGAATACCATGAGCCTCATAATCTGGTACTCCTTGAGAACCTTGTGGGCGACGGAGGAGATGACGATGGACAGATCCAGGATAGAGAAGACATACGTAAGCCAGAAATAATACTTTTTCTTGAAGGAGATCCATCCCCAGGCGGAAAGGCCCAGGACGAGAAGGAAGAAATACACGACAAGCCTTACCAGGTTGGTTCTCTGGAAAAAGAGGTCTATGAGGTTGCCGTCCCTGAAGAAGAACTTTCCGGCGAGAGGCAGGATAAGCAGGATGAAAGTACCGAGTACGGTGAACACGATAAAGAGCATGTAGCGGATATCGATTTTCCCTGTATACAGCATTACGACGAGAATCGGGAAAAAGACGATAGCTGAACCGAAATCCGGCTGGGAGAGTATCAGGAGGACGGGAACGCCGATGATCAGGCCTCCGGAAATCAGGCGCCTGAAGCTGCTCAGCTGTTCGGAGGCATCCAGATATCTCGCGAGAAAGAGTATGGTTGTGATTTTCGCGAATTCAGAAGGCTGTATGCCGTATTCGCCGATGCCTATCCATGATCTGGCTCCGTTGACCACACGTCCCGCGAAGCGCGTGTAGATGAGTAGCAGTATCATCGCCAGGTAGGCGAAGAGGGTGTAATCCTTGAGCCTGGAAATGTCGAGAGTCATCGCCGCGAGGGCCAGCAGGGCTCCAGTCGCTGCCCAGATCATCTGCTTCGTATGCTCGCTGGAAAACCTGAATCCCTCGGCATCGATGCCGGCTGAGGAAATCGAGAGAATTCCGATACCGATGAGGGCAGCCGAGATCGCCACCAGTGAGTAGTCTATGTCGGCGAGGAATTTCGGCATCTGGAAACGTTTCATTCGGTCTTCCCCCGCACCTGGCTGCCCTGCAGGTTCACTCCCACCGTCTTGGCGGCCGATTCCGCATCCTGTCCTCCGAAAATCGCCTGGAATATGACGTTCGCCGCGTAGGGCGCCCACCATTCCCAGGGATTGCTCGCCTCGATCATAGTCACCACCACCACCTGATCCTCGGGGGAGGCATCATAGGGACCGTAGGATGCGAACCAGGAATGCCAGCGATCCTTGAGTCCGATTTCCGCCGTCCCCGTCTTGCCGGCCACTTCCACCGCTTTCGTCGATACGGGCACATGGGCCGACCCGACGGTGATCACTCCTCTCAGGTCTGCGCGCACTTTTTCGAAGGTGGACTTGCTTATGGAAGCGTTCGCGATCACTTCCCTTTCCACAGACTGCACTATCGCTCCCGTTTCGGTATCGCGGATCTCCTTCAGTAGGTGGGGCTTATAGAGCAGGCCATCGTTGACAATCAGGGCTATCATGTTCGCCACCTGAAGGGGCGTGGCGAGGAGGTAGCCCTGCCCTATCGAAATATTCATCGTGTCGCCCGGAGTCCATTTTTCGTTGTAAGTCTGTTCCTTCCATTTGGGCGTGGGAATGAGGCCGGAATTCTCGCCCGGAAGATCGATCCCGGCGGATTTTCCGAAACCGAACTCATTCGCGTAGCTCATGATGTTCTCGATGCCCAGGTTGTCGCGTCCCACGTTCCAGAAATAGATATCGCAGGATTGGGCAAGGGCTCCCTTGAGGTCGACCGCCCCATGGCCAGGGCTATGTATCCAGCAGTTCCAATCCCGCCCGCCGTAATCCATCACTCCACGGCATACTATCTTGGCATCGGGCGAAAAGGCTTTTTCTTCGAGGACGGCGGTGGTCAGGACTGTCTTGAACGTGGATGCGGGCGGATAGGAGGATTGGATCGCCCTGTTGAGCAAGGGTTTGTTCGGATCGGCAAGAAGCTGGGCATACTGGTCTCCCGCCTTGCTGGACGAAAACAGGTTGGGATCGTACCAGGGGTAGGACACCATCGCCAGAATCTCCCCGCTTGACGGCTTGAGCACGATCACGGATCCCATACGGTTTCCGAGGGCCTTTTCCGCTATCCGCTGAATTGAACGGTCAATCGTGAGCACCAGGCGCTTGCCCGGCGTAGGAGTCTCGATCTTGGTATCTTCGGCGGCAAGGTCCCTGCCCTTGACGTCCACCGTCTTGAGCAAGTGCCCATCGGCGCCCTTCAGGGTCGCGTCATAGAGCTTCTCGATCCCCGCCTTGCCGACCATGTCGTCGGAGGAATATCCCTTGTTGAAGAGTATCTTGTATTCATCCCTGCCGATCTCGCCGACATAGCCCAGGACATGGGCCAGGGAACCGACCTCGAGATAGCGACGAACCGGCCGGGCCTTCCAGTACACGCCGGGGTAGTCTTCCATGTGTTCGGCAAGCCTGGCGATGGCCTTGTAGCTGGACGAGGAGGTTATGGTGATAGGCTGGTAGAGATGGTAGTACTTCGGGGGAATTTTTTTCTGGATTTCGACGATCTTGACATCGAGGAGATCGGCTACCCGCGCGAAGATGAGATCCTTTTCGCTGTTGGGAATCTCCGCCGGTATGATCTCCACCGAGAAGGCTTCTTCATTGGTCGCCAAGGGAGTGTCGTTGTTCCTGTCGTAAATCTCACCCCTCGCCGCGGGGATCTTGATGGCCTGGATGGCATACTTGCGCGCCTGGGCAGCATATTCCTCGCCCTTGAATACCTGAAGATTGAAGAGGTAGGCTATATAGACCGAGCAGAGAAAAACCACGAATATTTTCAGGAACCTCGTCCTGTCCGAACCCTGCTGGAGCGAACCGCCCATCATCGCGCCCCGAAGTCTGCGGAGGCCGATTCTTTTCCTGAGTTGCCCGGCCCGCCCTTCATCCGGTAACCTTTCTCGTCACGAGGAAACCCCGGATTCTAACGAGCGCCATGAAGAGCAGAGGGGCGATGGCGCCGTTCAGTACGGCCTCTATCCAGAAATGCGCGTCGGAGAGGACGTATGAGCCGAGAACGTCCGCTCCGAAGATCGCGATGAGGAAAATACTCGAAATCCCCTTCAGGACAGTGCCGACGAAGCCCATGATGACAGGTATGAAGAAGGCATCCATCTCGACGAACTGGTGGAGGATGGAAGCGGCGTAGGCCGGAATGATGTAGAGAAAAGGAAAATACCCCAATGGCGTGGAAGAAAGGAGATCGCAGACCATTCCCGTGAGGAAACCCGTGAGGACTCCCTGATGCCCCCTGTTGCTGTAGGCCACCCAGACGATCACGAGGAGGGCCAGGTCGGGTTTCACGCCCCAGAAAAGGCCATTTCTCAGCCAGGTCGTCTGTATTATGAGGAAAACGGATGAGAGAAAGGTGGAGGCGAGGATGGTCTTTGTCATTTTCCGTCCTGTGCCGTGAGGGCGGGCACCGCTCCTGCCTGGGAAGTATCCTCGGACTTCTGTACTACAAAAAGATATTCCAGCCTGGAGAAATTCAGGGAGGGTTCCAGGAGGACAAGGGCCGAACTGCTGTATTCCGGCATCTGGATTTCCTTGATCCTGCCTATCGCCAGGTCTGGCGGGTATATGGAATCCATCCCGCTTGTCACCACCATGTCGCCGATCTGAAGCTCCGCGGCGTTCAGCTTGGACACATATCTCATGACCAGGGGATAGTCGGGATTGCCCTGCCCGTTGACCAGGCCTTCGGTCCGCGTCCTCATGAATCGCGCGGAAACGAAGAACCGCTGGTCGAAAAGGGGAAGAACGACGCTGGATTTTCTCCTCGCGTCCAGTATCTTGCCGGCCAATCCCTGGATTCCGTTCTGGAAGGCGGCCACGGCCATGTTTTTCTCGATGCCCGAGGCCATGCCCTTGTCGATGATGTAGCTGGAATAGATATTGCCGGGATCCTTCGCGATGATTTGGGCTGAAGTCTTTATGGCGGTGATATTCTGGGTGAAACCCAGCTGCTCCTTGAGCCTGGAGTTTTCCGCCATCATGTCGGCGTAATTCCTCTCCAGCTTTTCATAAGCCTCCAGCTTGTCCGCAAGCGCGTCATACTGGTTTCTCAGGTCAGCCAGTTCCCTTATCGAGAAGACCGTCCTCTTGACGAAGCCTCCGATAGATGAAAAAAGATACTGGACACCTCCGGTCAAGGCCGACGAGAGGTTGCCGGGAAAGCGGAGAATGCTTTTCGTGGAGATGGAAATCATGAGCAGCGAAGCCGCGATCAGCAGGACAGGAACCCACTTCGTCGTCGTTATGCCGCGGCTACGCTTTTTCTGCGGCATTGGCGCCACCCCTAGAGGTTGAGACTCTCATAGACGCTTTCGGAGCCTTCCCTGCTGTTCATGGTTTCAAAATACTTTCCGGCGCCTATGGCGACGCACTCAAGCGGTTTTTCGGCGAGAATGACAGGGACGCCCGTTTCCTTCGCGATCAGTTTCGGAAGGCCCTTGAGGAGAGCGCCGCCGCCCGACATCACGATTCCACGCTCGACGATGTCGGCCGCCAATTCCGGAGGAGTCTCGCTCAGCGTTTTCTTCACTTCCTCGACGATCTGGGATATCGAGGACATCAGGGCTTCGCGGATTTCCACGGAATCCACCTCGAAACGGCGGGGAAGACCGGTGATGGCATCGTTCCCCTTGATCTCGACCTTCTCGATCGTCCTCTCGGGACTGGCGTTGCCGATCTCCATCTTGAGGCGTTCCGCCGTCTGGTCGCCGATGATGAGGTTATGGACGTTCTTGATGTGACGCATGATGGCCACATCGAACTCGTCCCCTCCGATCCTTATCGCCCGGGTGACAACCATGCCCTTCAGCGAAATGACGGAAATCTCCGTGGTGCCGCCGCCTATATCGCATATCATATGCCCGGCCGGCTCCACGATGGGAATCCCGGCTCCTATGGCCGCGGCGAGGGACTCGGCGATCACTTTGACGCTTCTCGCCCCGGCCTTGTAGGCCGAGTCGATTACGGCGTTCTCCTCCACCTTGGTGATGCAGGACGGCACTCCGATCACTATGCGCGGCTTGAAAAACCAATTCCTGGGTACGACTTTCTGGATAAAGTACTTGATCATCTTTTCCGTGAGGTCGGGATCGGCGATCACCCCGTCGCGAAGGGGCCGCTTGGCGATTATGTCCCGTGGGGTTCGCGACAGCATGCCCTTCGCCTCGGTACCGACGGCTACGAGACGGTTCGTGCCCTTCTCCACCGCGACGACAGATGGCTCATTCAGCACGATTCCCTTTCCGCGAATGTAGATGAGGGTGTTGCATGTGCCCAGGTCTATGCCGATATCCTGCGAAAAGGACTCCAGAAGATTCTTGAAAGCCATCATTCCTCCCTATAGCCGATCGGCAAGTTTTCGTCTGGCTTCTATATGATTGGGATCTATGGAGCTGGCCTTGCGCCACGCAGCCCGAGCCTTGATCGGATCCTTCAGCGCCTCGGCAACCAGCCCAAGCCTGTACCATGCCTCGGCTGAGCGCGGATCCGTATCAATTATCGCTTGGTACAGTTCTCCGGCTTTCGCCAGTTCACCGTCCTCCATCGCCATCTCCCCGAGCATAAACCGAGCTTTCTGCACTATCAATGCGTCCGAGGCCGAACTGACCGCATTGGAAAGGAGTTCCAGCGTTTTTTCCTTGTTGCCCAATGCTTTATAGCTGACAGCGGCCGAAACCATCAACACATCGCTCTGTCCCTGTTTGAGCGCGTTCTCGAAGTGCTCGACGGCCAGCTCATGGTTCTGCAACCCTGCGTAGCTCAATCCGAGGTACTGCTCGGAATCGTTGCCCTTGTAGCCGTCCTTGCCGGATTTCGCGAGGTATTTCGCCGCGAGATCATACCAGGGGGAGCCCTTCTGGAAGTAAGCCTTCCCGAGGACATATTCCACCTGGGCTTTGACGGGAAGCTTGCCACCAGAGGCGATCGCCTTCCTGAGGCTGAAGACGGACTCATCCAGAAGGTTCTGCTTTTCGTCGCCCTCCGGTTTCTCGGAGGTCAGGTAATAGGCAGCGATGCCGTTGAAACTGAGATAGAAGGGATCGAGCGGCGAGGCTTCGAGCGAGGCGCGGGCCATATCCAATGTGGCTGCCCTGTCCCCCGAAGCCCAGGTTTCCAGGATTTTTGTCTTGGAAAAGGATTTCGCTGCTTCCGCCGGGGCGCCTGATTGTCCCCCGATGCTTGAGACAAGCAGGTATGCGACGATCGAGAGTGCACAGGTTATGGCGATAGCCGGAATGACCGGAATGGGTCGCTTGCCTGAGCCTGTTTTAATCTTTCTTCTCCACCAGGAGGGCTGGGCGTTGTTTTTCATCGAAGGCAAACCCCGGGGTCGCTGTGCTGCGAAACATAGCCATCAAAGGCCTGAAAATCATTATAGTGCAGGATGGCGTCGCGATGAAAGATCGACTGAACATCCAGACGTCACTTTGAAGAATAAAAAAAAGGAGCGAGCCTATAAGCCGGGTTCTGTGCGCGGGAATATCCCGCGCCGCTGCCATCCCTCTGCATCGTACGTCGCCGTCCGATGTCGAGCGACCTACCCGCGGTTTCGCCTCGCTTTCGCTGGCGGGACGGGCAATCCACCGCTGTTCGGCCTTGCTCACGATGAGGTTTGCCATGCCGCACCCGTTGCCGGGCACGCGGTGGGCTCTTACCCCACCTTTTCACCCTTGCCATCGCTGGCGGTTTGTTTTCTGTGGCACTCTCTGTCCGGCGGCGGCCTTGACGCTCCGACCCATCGAGGATCGTCACGCCGGTCCGCCGCCGTCCCGGACATTATCCGGCATCGCGCCCTCATGAGCCCGGACTTTCCTCGGCGCGGCTTTGGGCCTGCGCCGCGGCAGCGCGGCTCGCTCCCTATTTACCACACAATCTTCCCTGCGGAGAAGCCAGGGAATTCTCTTCTACTCGTCCGCTTCCTCGGAAAATTCATCCCTCGAGAAGGTGGGCTTTCTTCCGGTCGCCTTTCTCGCGGCGGAAAAATCCTTCTCCTGCTCTTCCTTGTCCTGCTGATCGTCTTCGTCCTCGGCGTCGGATTCCTCCTCGCCCTCCTCGGAATAATCCGCAAGGTCGGCAAGGGAACCGGATTCTATGTCGCCTATGAACTCGGGAACCTCGTCGGTTTCCTCATAGAAAAGGATGCGAGAGCAATAGGGACAGAAATTGACACGCGTATTTTCCTCGTCCCTGATTTCGTTGACGAAATTGGCAGGCAGGATCATGTGGCAGCCGGTGCATACGACTCCGTGGACAGGGACGACGCCCACGCCCTTCTTGTTCCTGATGATCCGCTCGAGCTTGAAGAGTATGTCGGAACCGATCCCTTCGGAGATCGAGCCTTCCCTTTCCCTGAGGTCTTTCACCGTGGCAAGCTTGTTCTCCTTCTCGCTTTCGATGGCGGCGCTCTTTTCGGTGATCTCCTGCTCGAGCATCGCGATGCCGCCCTCGGTCTTCTGAAGTTCCTCTTCGATTTCGGCGAAAGCGCGCTCTTCCTGCTGTATGTCCTTCCTGAGCGCCTGTTCCTTTTCCGTTGCGTCGCGGATTTCCTTGTTGATGGCCTCGTACTCGCGCTGGGTGGTAATGCCGTCCATCTGCTG
>CAZRYP010000077.1:0-9797 GCA_964604295.1 uncultured Treponemataceae bacterium | reverse complement strand
GGGGAATGGGCGAAAGGGCCTGTACCCTGTCGAAGACGACATGGGGAGTGTTCGACGCTATGGCCCCGAAATCCGCCCCGGCGCGCGCCAGTTCCCTCACGGCTGACAGGAGGAAGCCGACAAGGCCTTCGTAGTCTCCGGCCTCGATGAAGGAAAGCATCTCGGTCATGTCGACGCTGTTGACCTCGATTTTGGGATAGTTCCTCGCGCCCATCGCCCCTCTGTAACCCTCGATTATCTCCCTGTAATATTCGAGCGTGGATGCGGGACCTATTCCCCCGATGATGCCGACTTTGGACATTGTCCGCTCCTTGTCGGGGCGGCTCGCCGCCCCTGGTGACAGGCTGAGCGCAGGCGCTGCGCCAGAATACTCCCCGCGACGATGAGAGCCACGCCGGCCGCCGTGAGGACGGCCAGTATGGGCATCGCGCACGTCCAGGCTTTCGGGTTCATCGGCACTCCTCGTCGCCGGAATCCTACTCTCCGTGGCTTTCCTCCGCAAGAATCGGGTGGCAAAAATCGGGATTCCCCCGTATTGTATTTTCTGGGAGTGGCACCGCGCTCGCTTTGACTTCGGGTGCCGGCTTTCAAGCGAGGTTGACGACATGGATGAGACTCTTTCCGATTACCGCCGCGTCGAGGAAGCCATTCGCTTCCTGGAGCTTCACGCCGCCGAACAGCCTTCCCTGGACGAGGTCGCCGGAACGATCGGCCTCAGTCCCTGGCATTTCCAGCGGCTTTTCACGAGATGGGCCGGGGTCAGCCCCAAGCGCTTTTTGCAGTATGTCACCGTTGAAGCCGCCAAAAAGCTCCTGGAAGAATCGGCCACGATACTGGACGCCGCCCTCGAAGTGGGATTGAGCGGCCCCTCGCGCCTGCACGATCTTTTCATCAGCGCCGAGGCTATGACTCCAGGCGAATTCAAGAACTCGGGCGAAGGCCTGGAAATCCGCTACGGCATTCATCCCACGCCCTTCGGCGACTGTCTCGTGGCTACAAGCCCACGCGGAATATGCGCACTCGAATTTCTGGACGGAGCTGATGAAGGGGCGCCAGAGGAACAGACACATGAGAAGGCGCTTCCGGCCCTCGCCGCGCTCAGGCGTCGATGGAAGGGAGCGAAATTCATCGAAGATCCCCTCCCGGGCTCCAAGGCCATGCGGCGATTCGCACGCGAAACGGAGCCGCGGGGCGATGAACCCTTGCGTCTCCACCTCAGGGGCACCAATTTCCAGCTGAAAGTCTGGCAAGCCCTTCTCGCGATCCCGGAAGGATGTCTCGTTTCCTATGGCGTGCTCGCCGGCATGATCGGATCTCCCGGCTCGGCCAGGGCTGTCGGCGCAGCCCTGGGGCAGAATCCGGTCGGCCTGCTCATACCATGCCACCGAGTCCTGCGCGCGTCGGGGGAACTGGGCGGCTACAAGTGGGGTACGGCACGCAAGCGGGCCCTCATCGCGTACGAAGCTTTGTCTTCCCGGCGACAGGCCGGCGAACCCTGACGCGACGCTGAGGTCTCGCGCCCTCCAACCGAAGCCCCGCAACCCTCAGCCGCGCGCGGACGGCGATGGTATCCTTGCTTCGACGAGCCTCGAGGCGAGAAATACGGCGAGGGTGAGGAGGACGGCCGAAGCCGCGAGCGACGCGGCGAAGGAACCGGTCGCGGCATTGAGGGCTTCCATCGCGTAGACAAGGAGGACCGAGGCCTGTCCCGCGAGGGATACGAGGCCGTTGGAGCTCCCTTCAGGCGTGGGCCGGACGGTCTCGGCCGCGTACTGCATCCCCACGGGATTCACCGCTATCAGGAAGAATCCGAGCACGAAGGCCGAGACGGCCACAAGGGCGAATCCCTGGGCGAAGGCCAGCCCCAGGAGTCCCGGCAAAGCTCCCGCGAGTCCCAGCATTATGAAGGGCTTGCGCCTCCCCGACTTGTCGGAAAAAGCGGGAATCGCGACAGCCCCGACGAGTCCGCCGGCGAGCATGATCGCGCCCAGAAGCCCGGCCGAGGCGGAATCTATACCCTTGGGGCGGACGATGCCCTCGACCCAGGTGGTCACGCCCGTGAAGATGCCCATTCCGATGAAGGAAATCGCGAGAAAGCGCAGGAAGGAAGGGCTCCTCAAGGCGTGCCTCAGGCCTTCGATCATGAGAGCCCGCTCGCGGGACGCCGATTCGTCCGGCGGCAGGGCGGGCTTTTCCCTCGCCACGAGGACGAAAATCACCGCGGCCGCGGCGGCGGCCGCCCCGTAGATCAGCTGCACTCGGGCTATCTCCATGCCCTCGGCCAGCAGGGGAGTGAGAACCATTCCCGCCGCCGTCCCCGCGATGTTCGCTATCGTGACGAGTCCCACAGCCGTCGCCCTCTCCCGGGCCGGGAACCAGGCCGCGGGCATCTTCGTCCAGGCATTGAGGAGGAGGGGTTGGGCCATGGCGATTCCGCAGGTGGCCGCGATGGCCAGGGCGTAGTTCTGTCCCGCGGCTCCCCTGAGCAGGCCGAAGACTCCGGCTGCGACAGCGCCCGCGCCTACGGCGCGGGCGGCTCCGAAGCGGTCGATGAGCCATGAGGCTGGTATCGAGAAGGGGATGAACGCGATCATGAACGACATCGCGAAGAAGCCTATCGCCATCTCCGAAACGCCGTAATACGCGGCCGCCGAACTGGCCACTGGCGAATAGGCTATCCAGAGCGCCTGCATCGTGGCATTGACCAGCATCGTCGCCGCGAGCACTGCCCAGCGGTAGCGGTAGATCCTGTAGTTTCCTTCACTCACATCGCACACTCCTGGAATCCGCCGCCCGGACCTGAAGCCCTGTCATGCGCCTGAGGACACCCGGCCGACTCAGCCCATCGGTCCCTCAGCCAATCCGCCTCTCGGCCCCTCAGCCCATCTTGAACCCCGACGAAAGGCTTCTTCCCTGGGACTTGTTAGTCACATAGACGATCACGAACACCACGAGAAGGAGGAGCACCGACAAGGCGCTCGCCTCGCCGAGCTTTCCGTCCGCCACGGCGCCGTAGATCTGTATGGGAACTGTACGGGTGTTCGCGCCGTAGAGCAAGATGGTGGTGCTGAGTTCCTGCAGAAGCGTGGAGAAGGTCAGTATCGAGCCGCTGATGATCCCGGGAAGGATGAGGGGAACGCTCACCCGGCGGAAAGTGTAGATCCAGTGCGCGCCGGCTATCGTGGAGGCTTCCTCCAGCGAAGGATTGAGCTGTGTCAGGCTGGCCGCCACCGAGCGGTAGACGTAGGGAGTCCTTCTCACCATATAGGCGACAATGATGATGGTGTAGGTGCCGCCTATCGAAATCCAGTGCCTGCCCGAGAAGGCCGAGAGGAGGGCGACGGAGACGACGGTGCCGGGAAGTATGAAGGGCGCCATGACCGCCATGTCCAGGATTCCCGCTCCCTTGGGCCTCCTTCGCTCGGTTATGTAGGCGATGATGCTTCCCAGAACGGCCGTCAGCAGAGTCGCCAGACCGGAGAGGTAGAGCGAATTGAGCAGTTCCTTCGAGGAGCTGTTGGGAATGCGGGTATAGTTGGCGAGGGTGAATCCCTCGGGAAACAGTCCCTGCCATTTTTCGAAGAAGGACATGACGATGATGACGATCTGCGGCGCGAGGGAGATGAGGAGGACGAGGAAGCAGTACGCCGCCGCGACGATCCTGATGACCGGATTGTCGTGCTGCTTGATATCCACCCTGGAGGCCGAAATCGTCTCGTACTCATGGCGGCTCACGACGTATTTCTGGTACCAGAGCACGAAACCCGTGATGATCACGTTGACCACGGCGATGGATGACGCCCCGTTGAGATCCCAGAATCCGTTCACGCGGAAATAGATGAGGGTCGGCAGGACATACTGGTCGCCCCCGATGATCGCGGGTATTCCGAAGTTTCCTATCGACCTGATGAAGACGAGGAGGGCGGCAGCTCCGATGCTGGGTATGACGAGTGGGAAGGTGATGGTCTTGAGTATATGCCAGCGGCTCGCACCCATGAGCATCCCCGCGTCCTCGAGGAGGGCGTTGGCCGAGGAGAAAGCCCCGTGGCTGAGCAGGAAGACGAAGGGGTAATAGGTCAGGGTCATGCAGAATATCATCCCGAACATCCCGTAGATGCTCGGCACCTTGATTCCCAGGGGCAGGAGGATGAGATTGAGGAAATGCCTCGCCACACCCTGCCTCCCGAGGAGGATGATCCAGGTGAATGCCCCGATGAAGGAAGGCATGATCACGGGGAGGATTCCCAGGGACAGCATGAGGGGCTTGCCGAACATCTTCACCCTCGCCACGAAATAGCCCATCGGGACACCGATGAGAAGGGAAAATCCCGTCACCGACACTCCCACGATGAAGGAATTCCTGAGGCTCCTCCGGTACAGGGAGCTCGTGAGGAATTTCCTGAAGCCGTCGAGGCTCAGGGCTCCCAGGTCGAACTTGTTGCCCGACTTCATGAATGCCCTCAGGAAGGTGTTCACGAGGGGCCAGAACAGGAAGACGCAGAGGAAGGCCATGGGTATGAGGAACACCAGATAGGGCGTCAGGTCCTTCTGGAAAAATTTCCTGAAGCCCTTCGCCTCGCCGAGCGCGACCGACTTCTCCAGCTTCCGAGTCTTCATTCGGCACGCCCCTGGTCCGGCAGGTACAGCGACGCCTTCCCCGCCTTGATCGAAACGTGGACCCGGTCGCCCTCGGCGACCCCCCTCACCAGGCCGGGCATATCCACCTCGAAGGCCTGGGCGGAAAGGTCGGCGTCGACGCTCACCTCATAGCGCACGAACTGTCCGAGATGCTGGATGATCGTCACCTTCCCCTCGATGGCGCCCGAGCCTCCCGGATTGGCGGAGGAGTCCTCGGCCTTCTCGATGCCGAGCTGCTCCGGACGCGCGCCCACCAAGACGGCAGCGCCCTGCCCCGTCGAGGCCGGAAGATGGTTCCTCTCGGGCGTCACTTCCACCCTGAGACCCGAAACCGCGAGGGTCGCGATCGCCCCGCCGCCCTGGACAGTGCTCCCGCCTCCGGCCGCCGTCAGCGTCGCCTTGAGCAGGTTCATCTTCCCGATGAAGTTCGCCGTAAAAGCGCTGTTCGGCTTGTTGTAGAGCTCGTCGGATGTGCCTATCTGCTCGACGATGCCCCTTCTCATCACCGCGAGCCTGTCCCCCACAGCCATCGCCTCCTCCTGGTCATGGGTGACGAAAATCGTCGTGATGTTCGTCGCCTTCTGGATGCGCCGTATCTCCGCGCGCATGTAGCGCCGGAGCTTCGCGTCGAGGTTCGCCAGGGGCTCGTCCAGGAGAAGGATGTCGGGATCGTAGACAAGGGCCCGGGCTATCGCCACGCGCTGCTGCTGGCCGCCCGACAGTCCCGAGGGGCTGGGGTTCCTCTTGAGCTCCTCCATGAGACCGACGAGTTCCATCACCTGGTGGACCTTGCGCTTCACCTCGGCCTCCGGCGTCTTCCGCACCCGCAGTCCGTAAGCGACATTCTCGAAGATGTTCATGTGCGGATACAGGGCGAAGCTCTGGAACACCATGCCTATGTTGCGCCTGAAGGGGGGAATCGAAGTCATGTCCTTCCCGCCGTAGAAAATATGGCCGCTGGTGATCGACTCGAGTCCCGCGGTGCTACGCAGGAGGGTCGTCTTTCCGCATCCGGACGGACCGAGAAGACAGAAGAGCTCTCCCGGCTGTATCGTGAAGGAAACCTCGCGGAGCGCGTGGACGGGATTCTTCCCTCCTGCGCCGAAAATCTTGCTCACATCTCGGTAATCAAGGTCGAGACTCATGGTGTTCCTCGTGGGGGAAGTATCCGTTTCGGGCAAGCCGCCCATTCCTCTTCCTCACGGATCGCCCGGCGCGATGCGGGGCGGTCCGTGGAAAAGGTTTTAGTCCAGAGAGGTCAGTTCATCCAGTCGGAGAATTTGCTGTTGAGCTCTTCGCGGATTTTGGCGGCGTCGACGGCGTCGTAGGGTATGAGCTTGATGTCGCCGAGGGCGGGCAGGAACTTGGGACCGGGGAGATCGGTGACGACAACGCGGCGGTTCCTCGTGGCCAGGATGAGCTTGTACGCGTCCTTGGAGGTGACGAAATCCATCCAGAGCTCGGCCGATCTCGGGTTCGGGCCGTTGGCGATGATGCCCGAAGCGTCGAAACGGGCTCCCGTCCCATCCTTCGGATAGACGAAGGTCACGGGGGCGCCCTTCTCGATATAGCTGGCGATGTTGCCTTCGCCCGTTGCGGTGATGGCGAATTCGCCCCTGGCGACCGATTCGGGACCGGCTGTCGAGCTGGCGTTGAAGGTCGCGTTCTTGGCGAGTTTCTTCAGCATCTCATCGCCGTAGAGCTTGTAGATCATGTAGATCTGCGCATAGGCCGAGCCTGAGAGCGCCGGGTTGGCCAGGACGATCTCGCCCTTGTACTTCGGATTGGTCAGGTCGGTCCAGGACGTGGGATAGTCGGCCGGTTTCAGGAGCTTCGTGTTGACCATGAAGGCCTGGAGGGGCATGGAGAATCCGTAGTACTTGGGAATGGCGGCTGTATCGCGCACCTGTTCCGAGATGTAGCCGTGATTCGCCGATTTGTAGGCGCGGAAGAAATCGTAGGCTCCGTCGAAGGATTCCTTGGCGATGCCGAGGAGGATGTCGCCCTGGGGGCGGGGCTGCTCGGCGTTGAGGCGGGTGAGGAGTTCTCCCGATCCCGCCCTGATGACGGCTACCTTGATGTCGGGATATTTCTCGTTGAATTTGTTTACCAGGGCCTGGGCTTCATCCTCGGCGGCGGCGCTCCAGATCACAAGGGCTTTCGTCTCCTTGGATGCCTGGGCGAAGGCGATGCCGGATACCAGCGCGATGATCATTAGGGTCGTGAACAGCTTTTTCAAAGATGGCCTCCTTGTGGATCGGCGGTACGATGGCCGCTACCGACCCAATGCCCTGCAAGTGTACCATGGGTACCATGACAGCGCAATTGAAAAGTAAACAAAGGAAAATAAAACAAAGACCGACACTCCTCAGACGGATGATGATCCAGCGTCTCACTCGTAATCGGCGACGCCATCGGCGACGTAGCGGTCGGTAATCCTCTTTATGGCGTCGACGGCCTCATCGCGGCCGCCGCTGGAATTCGATACCACTTCCCAGCGCGTCATGCCCTCCTCGCTGCGCGATATGCGCTGCGCCACCTGATACCAAGGCCCCGTGACATCGGTCCGGGAGGTTATGATTTCGGGCAGCCCCGAACGCATGAGGGTCGCGTCCAGCACGCTGCCGTCCTCCATGGATTTCATCACCGACAGGCCTCGGCTTGCGAATTCCTCCTCCACTTCGGCGAGCACGCGCTCCATGAGGCTTTCATCGCGGAAATGGCAGGGCCACTCCCTCTCCCTCAGCAACTCGGCCTGTCGGGCAAAGGCCTTCTCGTAGCGTTCCGGGTGGGCCGCCCACATTCTCGCGGTCAGCAGGGTGAAGAAGAGAGTGTTCTCCGTCGCGGCAAAGCCCTGCGAGAAATCGTCCGGATCGAGAGGGAAGTTCATGTAGTAGTGGGCCGATTCCTCGGAAGCGACCAGGTACTGCCTCCCGAAATTGGAGCGCAGGGCTTCCTTGATGAAAGAGTGGCCGTTCCTGATGATGTGGACTCCGATTCCGCGGGATGCCTGGTCGACCATCGCCAGGGGATTGGCCTTGACGTCCGAGAACATGTGGGGGCTCCAGGGACGGGCTGAGCCGCCTTCGAAGCCTCCCGCTGCATGGACTCCCGCGAAGAACCCCATTATCTCCGGTACGAGAACGGAGAGATTGAAGCTCGGGGCGAGCTGTTCGCCCCGGGAATCCATCAGGTCCATCCTGTCCCCGTCGCCGTCGAAGCAGAAACCGAAGGCATGGCCGCCCCGCGCCATGAGTTCCCGGGCAGGCTGGATGCTCCGAGCGATGATGGGGTTGGGATCTCCGGCGGGGAAGAGCCCGTCGGGCACGACATTCCTCGGGCGCAGCCCGGCTCCCGCCAGCCCCAGGGCTTCGGATATCTCCGTGCCCGCCGCCCCGCAGAGGAAATCAGCCAGGATGGGCACTCCCGAAAGGGATCCGGGCCTGACGCCTGCGAGACGCATGGAATATTCGATATACTGGTCCAGGTAGCGCCGCACCCTGACCACGCCCCGCCCGAAGCCATGGCATCCCTCCGTCCCGCCTTCGAGATAGAAGGCCAGTATGCGCGTGATCCCTCCCCCCGGTCCCGAATCCATCGCCAGTGTGCGCATTCCGGGAGCCATGAGCTTGAGCCCGATATAGTCGCCCGGATTGTGGCTGGCGGTGAACATGACGGCGGCGCTTTCCGGATTCTTCATGCAGCTAAAGTAGAACTGGCAGGTGGAACTCTGCAGGGGGTTGAGGATGACGGAGATTCCCATCTCGGGGAAAAGCTCGACAGCCAGCTCCATCAGGGCGGGAGCCCCCAGCCGGGCGTCGCGGCCGAGGACGAGGCTGTCCGTCCGCAGGACTTCCCTCGCGTAGCGGCCTATGGCGCGGAGGAGCCGCCGGGAAAGCCCTGGACTGAGGTTGGCGCTTTTCGTCCTTATGTCGTAGGCTTTGAACATGCCCAGGTTGAGAGACAGTCTCAGGGAATCGGGAAGGTCCGCGATGAGTGTCTGGTAGTCCATTCAGGAACCGCTCCATGCCGGGGAAAGTCTCTCCGTCCCAGGAAAGGGACGGTGCTTACTTTTGCTTTCCTTACGGCAGATATTACATCAACAGATCCCTCAGCATTCGATGGTTGCGCAGGGGTTCCTCGACCGTCTCCAGCACGAGATTGGCGCCCGAATCCGCGAGGATGGCCAGCACTTCCGCGAAGGGAAACCCATGCTTGTCCAGACTGTGATGGTCGTCCCGGAACAGCCCCGGCGCCGATGAATTGCCGTGCAGATGGCAGGTGAGAACCTTCTTCGTCGCGATGATCGTCCGTATGCCCTCGAGGAAATCGAAGCCATAGGCATATGAACAGATGAAGAGGTGACCCACGTCCAGACAGAGTCCCAGATTGGGGTGGAGCCTCGACAGCTTCACCATCTCGTCGGGAGTGTGGAACAGGTATCCCACGCGCGGATTGAGGTTTTCCACGGCCAGGCGGACGCCCTTCCCGGCATAGACCCCGGCCAGTTCGGCCAGCCTCTCCTTCGCCCTAGCGGCGAAAAGGAGATACTTCGGGCCGCGGTTGTAGTCCGGGCCGCAGATGGAGCCGTCCTTGAAGCGGGCTTCCGCGCTGAATTCCTCACCTGCCAGGAGAAGGCTTCTGATCTTGTAGTCGCTGGGCATCGCCAGGTCGGTCACGTAGCCGGCATGGAGCACCACGATGGAGGCGCCGAACCTGAGGGCCGTGTCCAACGTGGAGCGCATGTCCCTCATGCTTTGCGCGACGACGAAGGAATCGCCCGAGGCGAGGTTGGGGAAGTATTCAGTCGCCGGGCAGCATGCATGGACAGAGTCGATCCGACCCTTCACCAATGGCTCGACCTCGTCCAGGAAGGAAGGCGACATCATGTAGGAAAGCTCGAAGCGGACTTCCTTTCCCGCCTCGTCGAGAAAGTCGATCACTTCCCCTATATCGCGCATCGCCACCAGTGAGGTCAGGGGCAAAGTAGCTTTCATGGGTTTTTCCATTCCGTGATCACCTGGACGCCCCTCGCCTCGAGCTGGAACCTCAGGTCCGGATCGATCTCGTCCGTCACGAGGATATCGACCGAATCCCAGTCGCAGACCTTCGCCAGCGACACCTTGCCGAACTTCGTCGAATCCACGAGCAGGCACACC
>CAZRYP010000076.1:323-9830 GCA_964604295.1 uncultured Treponemataceae bacterium | reverse complement strand
ATGCCTTTCTTTTCTGCGATCTTTTTCAGCCAATCGTCCAGGCGGCCTTCCATGATAGTGCAGATAGGGCTCATCTCGTCGACGGGATAGCCTTCCCTCTTCCTCCTGGCCAATCCGCGCTCGATCGCTTCCGCGACGGCTATCGATTGAGAGACGGCAAAACTCACGGTTGCATTGACGCTCACCCCTCGATAGGTCAATTCTTCGATCGCCTCCACCCCCGCGGCTGTAACAGGCAGTTTGATATTCAAGTTGGTTGCTATCGAATTCAGGTGCAGAGCCTGTTCCACCATCAAGGCCTTATTGCTGTGGTATTTGGGGTTGATCTGTATCGACAACCGCCCTTTTTTGCCTTTGGACGATTGGAAAATGGGCAGTAACAGCGCGGCTGCCTTGGTACCCATCTTCTCGATTATCGCCCATGCGAGACTGTCTTCAGTGCACTCTGGATGAGCGGATATATAGGTTTTGATTTCCGGTTCCCATGCTTTATATGATTTTTTCAGCACGGCGGCCACGATGACTGGGTTGGTCGTCGCCCCGACGGCGCCATTACCGATCGCATAACTCAGTTCATCGATATCGCAGGAATCGTTCCAATACTCCGTCGGTGTCCTGTCCGCCATCATGCTTAAAGGAGAAGCTTTTGAATTTTGGCTCATCTTTCACTCCTTGCCTTGGCTATTGATGTTGTACATGTTGCTCGGCGCCGTATTTTCGTTCTTTTTTTCAGATCGGTGTGCGTATTCTGGAGCTCATTTTTTTTGCTGTCAAGTGTGGTTTTCCCTGATCTTCCTTAGGGAAAGTATTCATTGACTGGGCTAAAGCGCATGGTATAATGAGATTATCGTGCCGCAAATCATTGCATAGCCGGGAGAAGCAAATGGAAGTAAAGGATAAGGTGTGGCTCACGACGGAATACCCCAACATAATCTTCGAGGATAATGCTGTAGGCAGGCTCAAAAAAAGAATTTTCGACGCTCCCATGGAGGAGGTCGAGAGAATCCTTGCCGATTACGGGATACCCGCCGAATCGGAGCTGGGCAAGGCCGGTTGCTATATCCAGAATTCTCCCCGCAAGGAAGCTATCGAAAAGCGCAGGAAGAACGATATTGTCATGGTACCCATCGGCTGTACTGAAAATCACGGGGATCACGCCAACAGCGGCTTGGACACTTTTATGGTAACTCAGATCTGTGAGGCCGTACGCAGAAAGACCGCCAAAGAGGGTTGTGAAGTCAACCTCGCATTCACCCCGATCAACTATGGCGGACATCCTTACCATCATCTGGGGATGCCGGGCACCATAGTCATACCTCCCGAGGTCGTGAGGGAAATGCTCATCTACACGATGCTCGGATTATGGAATGATGGATACCGCAAGATCCTCATGATCAACAATCACGGCCACCTCTGGACTCTGGTCGACGCGGTACAGGAATTCATGAAGCGTTTTCAGCTGCCCGCTATAGTGCAGGTTCTGGATTGGCATCGTGCGGTGCGTGAATTCTTCACCCCGATCGACAGGAAGGATTCCCTCACGACCGATTTCATCCACGCTGACGAGGCGGAGACTGCCGTTGGTCTTCTCTTGTTCAATTCCATGATAAACATGGACTATGTGAGGGATGCGCAGGGGGAAAGGTATCTCCCGGAAGGGCACTTTGACCTCTCGGTCGATCCTTACAGGCGTCCCCATACATGGGCTGAGGGGGAGGGACACATCGCCATAGAAAGGTTCGCCACCCCTGAAGGAGTCGTGGGTAAGCCGAGCAGGGCAACGGCCGAAAAGGCAAAGAGACCTATTGCCGCCATCTGCGAGTATCTCAATCTCACTATTCACGATATCCTGGATGCTTTCCCGCCGGGAGTTCTGCCTAAAAAAGTCTCCCTGCGCGATCCCAAAGAGCTGGAACCCTTCCTCATGGAACCCTGGAGCAAAGGATGGAAGTCGGTGTATGAACTCCCGATGATCGGTCCTTTCCACAAGGGGTAATATCTGAAGCTCAGCATCTGCGTGTCCACGAATCCCGCCAGCTTCGAGGCTGTCCCCTTTAAGGGTGATTTTGCCCATAACGTCGCTTCCGCCAGGGAAATCGGTTTCGATGGAGTCGAGTTGGCCGTTCGCGACCCACGCGCAATCGATCAGGACTGGATCCTGAAGACGGTATCGGATGCGGGTATGGTCATACCGGCCATCGGTACGGGGCAAGCCTGGGGAGAAGAAGGGCTTTCCTTTACCGATCCCGATCCTGGGGTGAGAGCAGCGGCTGTACGGAGAGTATTTCTCCATCTTGAATTTGCCGGAAAAGCGGGAGCTCTGGTGATCATCGGCTTGCTTCGCGGGAAGCTGAAGCCTGGTGCTGAAGCAAAATCTGCCCGTGATTGGATGTACTCCGCATTCTGCCGCTGCTGCGGGGAAGCGGAGAGACTGGGTGTGAAAATCGCCATTGAACCGATAAACCGATACGAAACCTCCCTCCTGAACACTGTCGATGAGGGATTGGCATTCAGGGATATGGTTGGATCGCCCAATCTCGGCCTCCTTCTGGATACCTTCCATATGAATATCGAGGAATCCTCCATCGAGGAGAGTATCCGTCTGGCAGGCCGCAGGATCTTCCATTTCCATTATGCCGATTCGAACCGCTGGTACCCGGGAGCGGGGCATCTGGATTTTTCTTCCATCCTCGACGCACTGCGCTCCACCGGTTATGCAGGATTCCTTTCAGGCGAACATCGATCGGATCCGGAACCATTGCTCGCGGCAGGCAGGGGATTTCTCACTATCCGGAACAGACTCGCCCGGATGGATGCAGGATAGAAAATTTATAAAATAAAAATTTTATTGACAAGCTGGAAATCCTCTCTTACACTCTGAATGTCATATGTAATATATTACATATGACATTCAGGAGTCCTGAAATGACAGATGCCAAGGAGCCCTCCCTTCTCCTGAAGAACATCTCCAAGTCATTTTCCGGTGTTCAGGTTCTGAACAACGTGGACTTCTCTCTCTATTCCGGAGAAGTGCATGTCCTTGTTGGTGAAAACGGCGCGGGGAAATCAACCCTGATGAAGATCCTCGCGGGAGCTTACCAACACGATTCCGGCGATATCATCATAGACGGCGTGCCCCACCTGCGATGGAATCCGGCCATAGCCCGTTCCAAGGGTGTGGGGATGGTCTACCAGGAATTCAACCTTCTTCCGTACCGTAGCGTCGCGGAAAACGTGTTTCTCGGCAAGGAAGAACTAAAATTCAACCTGCTGTTGAACAGGAAGAAGATGCATGAGATTGCTTCTCAGCAGCTCGAGGCGATAGGGATAAAGGTTGATACCCGATCCGACATCCGGCATCTGGGTGTGGCGCAGCAGCAGATGATCGAGATAGCGAAAGCCTTGCTCTGCGATGTGCGTTTTCTGGTCCTGGATGAACCGACTTCAGCCCTTACCTTCCTCGAGATAGACAGATTGTTCGAGACCATTCAGCACTTGAAATCCAAAGGCGTCGGGGTAATTTACATTTCGCACAAGATGGGAGAAGGCCAGGCCATAGGCGACAGGATCACCGTTCTGAGAGACGGCAAGCACATCGGAACCATGCCTGTGGCAGAGAGCTCCACGGACAAAATCATAAAGATGATGATAGGGCGGGAGATAAAGGATCTGTTCCCGAGGCATTTCCGCGAGCCGGGCAAGCTTGCCCTCAAGATCAACAATATAGGGACGAAAGCCAAGCTGAAAAACGTCAGCCTGGAGATCCGGTATGGTGAGATTGTCGGCATTACCGGCTTGATGGGGGCTGGAAGAACGGAGACGGCCCGGGCGATTTTCGGCCTCGATCCCTACAGTTCGGGTTCCATAGAAATCGACGGCAAGAACGTGAACCGCATGATTCCCAGCCTGGCCATAAAGCGCGGCATAGGATATGTCTCCGAAGACAGGAAGCAGGATGGCATTTTTAAAAATTTGGGTATCATGGAAAACATTTCCATGGCGGGCTTGGGGAAGTATTTTCGAAGCGGCATTCTGAAGAGAAAAAAAGAAGTGGAAATCGCCCAAAAATTCATCAAGACATTGAGCATCCATCCGCCCAATCTTAAGAAGCGCGTCCAGTTCCTGAGTGGAGGCAATCAGCAGAAAGTGGTCATGGCACGATGGCTGGCCCTGGAACCCAGGATTTTGATCCTGGATGAGCCTACCCGAGGCATAGATGTGGGATCGAAAACGGAAATCCACGCATTGATAGACAAACTTGCCAATCAGGGGAACGCGATACTGATGATATCGTCCGAACTGCCTGAAATCCTGGGCATGAGCGACAGGATCTATGTCATGCGTGACGGGTCAATCGCCGGAGAATTCGATCGGAATACCGACTCCGAGGAACTTATCCGCTGCGCAATGGGAGAGAAGTCATGCAAGGAGTAAGCAGCCGACAGCCTTTCGTAAAGCGACTTCAGCAAGCCCCTCCTGTCATCTGGGTTCTCCTGGTGATGATACTCCTTTTCGCGATCAGCGAGCCAACCTTCCTTACTCTCAGCAACCTGGTGAATATGCTGAGGCAAGGCTCGATCCTCATCATTCTCTGCATGGGAGTGGCTTTTGTCAGGATTTCCGGCGGTATCGATCTCTCGGTCGGCGGAAACATGACCTTATGCGGGATGGTCGTGGCATGGCTGCTTACGAAGACTTCGATGCCCATGGCTCTGATCCTCCTATGCTCGCTTCTGGTCGGCTCGGCTTTCGGGCTTCTCAATGGCCTTTTTGTGACCAAAATGAGGATACCCTCCTTCATCGCGACCCTGGGCACGCAAGGCATTACGCTGGGATTATCTCTTGGCATGAACAACGGCTATGTCATCGCGGAATTGCCCCAATCCTTCAATTTCCTGGGCAACGGCGTATTGCTGGGAATTCCTATGCCTATATGGTTCGTGGCATTGACCATCCTGGTCTCCTGGTTTCTCCTGAATTTCACCAGATTTGGGGTATATGTCTATGCCATCGGGGGAAATGAGGAAGCCCTTACTTTATCGGGCAAACCCTCGTGGAAGTACAAAGCCCTCGCATTCGGCTATGCGGGGCTAATGGCAGGAATAGCCGCGATCGTGATCACTTCGAGGACCATGACCGCGCAGCCGACGGTAGGCGCCGGGATGGAGTTCGAGGCATTTTTCGCGACAGTCCTGGGGGGCATCTTCGCGGGCCGGGGGGGTATGGCCGAAGCGCTTCTCGGCGTGATTTTCATACTGATACTCCGCAATGGCCTGAACCTGGCCGGAGTGCCAACCTATATCCAGCTGGCTATCATAGGAATAACCCTGCTCATCGGGATCATATTCTCGACCCTTGTCGATCGCAAGTTCAGGCAATAATGCAGGCGGGAGGAAAATAGAAGTATGGCACCGGGAAAGCCCGACAAAAGAGCGAACCTTTCCGCAGATATCTCAACACAGGATCTGAGGGACGGCAAACTCAGATCCAGCCTGAACTCACTCTCGAGGATCCTGACCTTGTTGCTCCTGTCCGTACTCATCGCCTTCCTGAATCCCAATTTTCTGAAATTGACGAACCTCGTCAACATACTCCGGCAGGCATCCCCCCAGATAATCGCAGCCATAGGCATGACCATCGTGCTTTTGACAGGCGGCATCGATCTTTCCGTAGGATCTACCATGACCGTGGCGAGCGTGGTGACCGGATATTTCCTCACGCAGGTGGGCTCTTTCCCCTGGCAGTTGGCTGCCATCGCGGGATTGGCGGCAGGTGCCGCAATCGGCCTGCTGAATGGCCTGATGATAGCGAAAATACGCCTGCCTGCGCCGATAGCCACATACGGGATGCTCTGGTTCGGCAGGGGACTTTCATTCGCGCTGATGGGAGCCAATCCCTTCTATGATTTCGCCGATGGCTTCAGGAAATTCGGAAGGGGCTATTGGCTCGGCATCCCCATCCCGATCTGCGTGATGGTCGTCATTGTCATCATCATGGTCTTCCTGCTTCGGGCGACAGTTTTCGGCAGAAGGGTGTATGCGGTTGGATCCAATGCCAACGCCGCGAAGGCTTCCGGAATAAGAAGCGATCGTATACTGATCCTGGTGTATGTACTCAGCGGCCTGCTCGCGGCGCTGGCCGGACTGTTGCTGACCGCGCGCCTCAATGCCGTGGACCAGGATATCGGCGAACCTTATCTTCTCCCGGCCCTGGCCAGTCCGATCATGGGTGGGACAAGCATGGCCGGCGGTGAAGGCACCGTCGGAGGCAGCATCATTGGTTCCCTCATCATGGTGGTAATACTGAACGGCATGAATCTTCTGAATATTTCTTCCCTCTGGCAGCAACTGGCCATAGGAGTAGTCATGCTCGTATCGGTATGGATTGACGTCAACATGAGAAGGAAGGATATCTCCTGACAGGCAGGATCGCGGCTTAATGCCGCTGTTCTATGTTTTAGACGAAGGGAGGCAGTAGTATGAAAAGCAGGTGGACAAGGAGAATCTCCGCAGTTTGTCTGGTATTGCTCGTGCTCGCGCTGGCACCGGCTTCGCTGGCCGCACAAGCGAAAACGGGCAAGAAATTGACGATCGCCCTCGTCACCAAGGCGCTCAACAACCCGTTCTGGGGCTATATGAAGGAAGAATTCGAGAAGGTGTGCGCCGCAAATGGAGTTGAATCCATCTATCTCGCACCGACAAAAGCGAATAACCTCGAGGAACAAACCAGACTGGTTGAGGATCTGATCCAGAAGAAGGTGGACGGCATCGTCCTGGTGCCGGTCGACTCGGACGGCATCGTTCCGGTGATCAAGCGCGCGAACGCGGCCGGCGTACCGATATCGTTGGCCAATTCCAAGGCTTTCGGGGGGCAGGTCGTCACGCTCTCGGCCATCGAGAACTACGACGCGATGATACTTCTCGCCGAATTCATGGTTTCCAAGCTCAACGGCAAGGGCAAGGTCATCATTCTCGAGGGTCCGGCGGGAGCGCAGACCAATACCGACAGGTTGAGGGCGGTCAGGGATGTCTTGAAGAAATATCCTGGTATCACGATCCTCGCCTCGCAGACAGCCGATTTCCAGAGGGCCAAGGGACTCCAGGTGATGGAAAACCTTTCACAGACATACATGCAGTTCGATGCCGTCATCAGCATGAATGACGAGATGGCCTTGGGCGCGATAGAGGCGCTCGATGCCGCGAAACGTCTGGGCAATGTCCTGATCAGCGGATTCGATGCTTCCGACCCCGCGCTGAAAGCCGTAATGGAAGGCAAACTTGTCGTGACGATGGACCAGAATCCGAGGAAACAGGCAGGGGACGCAGCTCAAGCCCTGATCGATTTCATCAATGGCAAGAAGGTACCCGAACGCATCATAACCCCCGGTATCCTCGTTACCAAGGATAACATCCTGCTTTACGAAAGCCGCATCAAAAAGTAAGAATTCGGACCAGAAACGCGACCCAGGGAGCCGCTCAGCCCTGTGAGCGGCTCCCCGCGGATCGTGCCGTCCCAGCGTAGCCCTGAATCCGCGAAGGCCGGAGGTTTCCTTTATGACAGAAAAACACGAATCCGGATCCCCAGCGCAGATAAGGCCCAAGGCTCTCACAAATTGGGCATATTCGATACTGAAAGAGGAAATACTCGATCTGCATGTAAGTCCCGGATCGCAGCTCCATGTGGACAAGCTTTCAGAACGATTGGGAATAAGCAGAACGCCTGTACGGGAAGCCTTGCTGCGACTTGAAAACCTCGGACTTGTGCAGGTACATCCGAGAGTAGGCTTCTTCGTCGCCGATATAACCGAGGGCGATATCGCCGAGTTGTTCGAAATCCGTGATTGGCTGGAGAGCAAGGCGGCAGAAAAGGTGACTTTTCTGCTGAATGAGCAGGACTTTGCGTATCTGGACAATCTGATAGCCAACACGGAGAAAGCTGTCGCGGGGAATGATGAAGGCTTGTTCCTCAAGTTCGAGGAGGAGTTCCATGACTTTATCATACAACGTTGCGGGAACCGGCATCTTCTTGGCGTGATCGAAAGCATGTACAACCTGATCCATCGCGAGCGCATCCTGTCGATGAGTTCGAGGGAGAATGTGGAGATGTCCCTCGTGGAACATAGGTGGATTGTTGCCGCCTTCCATGAGAAGGACGGTATGAAGGCATCCTCGATGATGTCCCTGCATATAAGGTCGGCGAAAAACAGATTATGCGCGCGGCTCAAGAATAAACCGGATAATGCAAAGCAAGGAGAGTAGATATGGAGAAATGGCAGCTTCCCCCCGAGGGGGGACACATGGACTTGCCGACGAGAATTTATCTCCAGACGATGACAGGACTGGAGGTAGAGGAAAGGTTGAAGAAGAATGACCTGATCATCCTTCCGATAGGAAGCACCGAGAACCACGGGCCTCATGCATGTTCGGGCGAAGACACGTATCTCGTGACCAGGATGGCCGAACAAGTGGCCCAGAAGACAGGTTGCACGGTGGCCCAACCCATCTGGTACGGCTCCCATCCCTTCCATCACCTCGGCATGCCCGGCACGATAGTCATACCCGAGGAAACCCTGATAGCCTATCTCCGCGCCGTCATCGCCGGGCTGTGGAATTCAGGATTCCGGAAAATGATCCTTCTGAACGGACATGGACAGGATTATGTCATCCCTGTCGCCATGCATCAGTTCGGCAAGAAATACCAGGTGCCGGCCTTGATCATAAACCTCAACTGGTGGTTCGCGATAAAGGAACACATCAGGGACAAGGCTCATGGCGGTCCCTTCGAAACTCCTTTCACCCATGCCGACGAATGTGAAACCTCCTTCTCGATGGCGCTTTTCCCCGAAATGATACAGCTTGAGCATGCTGTCGATACCAAGGGCATCAGCCTGATGCCTCCAGGCCACATCGATGGATCGGGTTCGGCCTACGACAGGCCCATACCTTTCTGGCAGCACATCGGAGCCTGTGCCATCGAAGCGATAGCGACTCCCGAAGGCGTGGTCGGAACGGCCACGTTGGCCGATCCGGAAAAGGCCAAGCCGGGACTTAACGCCATAATGGATTACATGGAAAAGCTTGTGAATGACATAATGAAAATGTATCCGGCCGGAAAGCTTCCTGCCGCCGACAAACTCTCACAACGTTCCAAGGAAGAAATCGAGGCTTTGCTGTTGGGTCCGAATTTTCCGGGCGGGAAACACTTATATACGGTCGGCTATCCTCCCTGATCATCGGATAAGGACTCGACCGAGGAAATCCGGGATTATTCCGTCACTGTAAGACGGGTATGTGCAAGGAGTTCGTTTTACTTAAGGGGATGTACTATGCCAAAGACGGTTAAAGCGGCTGTAATGGTGGGTCCGGGCAAGGTGGAAGTGAGGGATCTTCCTTATCCCGACCATCTGGAACCGGGCGCCTGCATCGTGAAGATGGAAATGTCGGGGATTTGCGGTACCGACAAACATGCCTTCAAGGGCGAAACCCTGCTTTACGGCGGGACGGAATC
>CAZRYP010000076.1:0-264 GCA_964604295.1 uncultured Treponemataceae bacterium | reverse complement strand
ATGGTCACGAGAACAGCGGTATTGTCGTTGAGATGAACGGGAAGGGCAGCGAGATAGAGTACAGCGGCAAGGAACTCAAGGTGGGCGACAGGGTGACGAACTGTCCGAATGTCATATGCGGTGAATGCTGGTACTGCCGAAACGTGCATGCGTATCCCTATTGCCCGAATCATCAGGGCATAGGCATGACCTATTATGCCGATCGCTTCCCTTATATCGTCGGCGGATGGTCTGAATACATGTACCTCCCGCCCAAGGCATGGG
>CAZRYP010000075.1:0-9832 GCA_964604295.1 uncultured Treponemataceae bacterium | reverse complement strand
GGTGAACGCGGCGGAAGCCGCGGGGATCCCCTGGTCCTGCTGCGACAGGGACGTGCAGGTGACGCTGAAGCGCGCCTGGGCTCGCTCCAATTTCTGGAACAAGTCCAAGCTCATGGCCAGCCTCATAGGCTCGGCCTTTTCGAACGAAAAACTCTCGGAGAGCGAAATAGAACAGCTCAAGGACAAGAACGAGCTCGAGCAGATGATGAACGAGCTGGCGGAATACCTGCCCTCGGTGAAGGAAGTCCTGATCGACGAAAGGGACCGCTACCTCGCCTCGAAAATCTTCGAATCGAAGGAAGCCCTCGTCGTCGCCGTCGTGGGCGCCGGGCACATGAGCGGCATCGAGCGCTGGCTGATGAAGCTGGACGGGGGGGAGGCGAGTCCCGACGTTTCGGCGATCGACACCGTACCCCCGCCTTCGAAATTCTCCAAGGCCGCGGGATGGATCGTGCCCCTCGGCATCCTGGTCCTCATTGGAATCGGATTTTTCCGCTCGGGCAGCCAGGCCAGCCTGGATCTGATGCTGAAGTGGATACTCCTGAACGGATCCCTTGCCGCCATCGGCTCGGCCCTCTGCCTGGCCCATCCCGCCACGATAGCCGTATCCTTCCTGATGGCGCCCGTCGCGACCCTCAATCCCCTCGTGGGCATAGGCCTTTTCGCCGGAATCGTCGAGGCATACCTGAGAAAGCCGACCGTGCAGGATTTCGAGCGTCTTTCGGACGATGTCACGAGCCCGAAGGGTTTCTACTCCAACAGGGTCACCCACATCCTCCTCGTCTTCTTCCTCTCGAGCATCGGGGGAATGATAGGCAATTTCATCGCCCTGCCCCTCCTCGCCTCGGGGGCTATCCGCTAGGCATCGCGCACCATCAGGTGGGCGGCCGGAATTCCAGCGCGCGCCCGGCGCCGGCGCCTCAGCGTTCCCGGGCTTTCTCCACCATCTCGAATAGGGCGGGCATGAGCTGCTTCTTCCTCGAGAGAATGTCCTTGAGCAGGTAAATGCCCTTCTGCGGCGAGGGAAAGTTCACGTAGGCGTACAGGTCGCTCTCCGCGGCCAGGAAGAGCATGCTCTCCAACTTGGTGATATCGGTGGCCATGAGCGCCGCGAGATAGGAACCCGTCTCCGCCCGTAGGCGCGACAATTCCGCGAGGATTTCCCCGCCGCGGTCCACGATCTCGTCGGTGCTCGTCAATTCTATCTGGCTGACAGACAGCTTCCTGCCCGCCGACTCGTATTCCTTCCTGTCCACTCTCACCATCTTGTCTGTCGGCAGGCGCGCCGCCTCGGAAGCCGAGGCCATGATGTCGCCGCCGATCTCGGCTATGGGGAGATCGGTGATGTTGGCCAGGTATTCGGCCATGTCCCTGTCGACCTCGGTGGCCGTGGCGGATTTGAGGACGAGGGTGTCGGAGAGTATGCCGCAGAGGAGGATCGAGGCCATGGGCCTCGTCAGCGGCGTCCTCGTCTCCCTGAACATGGAAGCCACAATGGTGCTCGTCGAGCCGACAACCTTGTTGATGAAGGTGATGGGATAGGGCGTGGAAAAGGAACCCAGCCTGTGGTGGTCTATCACTTCCAGTATGCGGAAGTGGTCTATGCCTTCGACCGCCTGGGAAAACTCGTTGTGGTCCACCATGATGACATCGACATTGGCTTCCTTGATGAGATCGCCCTCCGTGAAGAGGCCGATCACTTTTCCCTCGTCGTCCACCACCGGCACCGACCTGCTCGGCGACCCGGCGATGGCCTGCTTGGCCGTCTTGATCCAGTCGCGGCGGCCCAGGGGAGCGATCGCCTCGTCCGCCACGGTGATGACGGGCGCGGAATACAGGACGAGGAGGGATGTCGACGAGGTGTCGTAGGGCGAGGTGAGGATGGAGACGCCCTTTGCCTCGGCCAGCTCCTTGATTTCCTTCGAGGGCAGGATTCCGTTCGTGATGATGAGGACTCTCACCCCGGCCTCGACGGCTATGCGCTGGGCGTCCTCCCTGTCGCCGACGAGGACGATCTTGTTGTCGGCGGGTTCGGCGTGGATGTAGTCCCCGAACTTGTCCGTGCTGAGGGCCGCCACGACCATCCTTGCGTTGAAGACGCTGTCTTTGTCGAATACGACGAGGGACTGGGCCTTGATCGTCTCGATCAGATGGTTCAAGGACGTGGGGATGACTGCCTTGCGCCTGGGATTGATCTTGGTGAGGATGTTCTGCGCAAAGGCGTTGTAGTGGAGGAGGGCCTTGTACCTGCCCGAAGCGTCGATGATGGGCAGGACCTGGCGGTTGGCCTTCTCCATGATGGCGAGAGCCTCCCACAAGGGCGTCATCTCATGGACGCAGACGGGGGGCTCGCCGAGATAGTACTCGACCTTGGGCACGAGGTCGGGAAGGAATTCGGGGAGAGGAACGTTGAAGCGGTGGAAGATGTATTCCGTCTGCGGATTGACGGCGCCGGCCCTCGCGGCCACGGCGCTCGACATGCCGAGGGCGCGCTTGAGCGCGGCATAGGCCGCCGCCGCAACGACGGAGTCGGTATCGGGATTCTTGTGTCCGATGACGTAGGTGATTTTTTCCATGTAGGCTCAGTATATGGATTGAGCCCTTTTACGGCAAGCCGAAAATCACCATGGAACGTGGGGGAAGGAGGACGGGCTTCGCCTCCCCCGAGGGCGATTCGGCCTGCATCGCCCGGGACCGGCCCGATAGATTGATGAAGCCGTACAGCTTCCCGTCCCTCGAAAAGAACCGGTAAATGTCGGGGTTCGAGGGCGAATATCTCTCCACGCCGAATTCGCGGTTCCCCAGCCTGTCGTACCAGGAGAGAAGCTCGCGCGTGAATTCCTCCTCCGTGAGGCCGCCCCCGGCCTCCTGTCCGAACTCAGAAGGATCGTCCGAAATCATGATCTGCGAACCGAACATGAACGCGACGAGGCCTATGAGGAATTTTTCGCCGTCCTTGAGCGTGGTCCGCCTCGTGCGGCAGAACAGGACGTCGGGATCGTTCCTGAGGACCGTCCCGTCGAGGAAGGCCCTGGCCAGGCTGTGGCCGAGGTTGACCTTGGCCGAAGGCCTGCCTTGGTGGCCTATGAGCCTCAGGAGAGGCCAGTCCCAGCGCTCCCTCGTATCCGCCCCGACACGCATCAGGGGAATCAGGGGAGCCGTGCATTCGATGGGAGCGCCGCAGGCGAGCCAGGTCACGGGAAGGCCTCCGGCTGTCGTGCTGATCGACGTTATGCGCTTCAATACGCGCCGGTAGTGCTCCCAGGTGCCCCCCGCCGGGCCGGCACGGGTTCCGCGCATCATGCCGGCGTAGAGGAAATCCAGCTTGAGATAGCGGAATCCCCATGCGTTGACCACGGTGTCGAAAAGGCCGGCGAGATATTCCTCCACCTCGGGCAGGGAGAGATCGAGGCAGTGGACATTCCCTCCCCAGCCCGGGTTCCATCCGGCGAGCACGGGCCGGCCATCTCCGTCCCTCAGGAGCCAGTCCGGATGTTCGAGGGCCGTCGCGCTTCCGGGCATCGCGAGGAAGGGAGCCAGCCAGAGCCCGGGGACGCAGCCCTTTCCCTCGATGCGCGCGGCGATTCCGGCGAGGCCGCCTGGAAATTTCGCCGTATCGGGAACCCAGTCTCCGACGCCTCTCTCCCAGCCGTCGTCGATCTGGAAGACCGGGGACTTGCCCTTTTCCAGGAACATGGCGTTGGCGAGATTGCCGTTGGTTCCGAGCGCGTCCAGATCGCGGAGGACTATGCCCTCGTCGATGTCGAGGTAGTGGTTGTACCAGGTTTCGAAGCCCCCGATGGGCTCGTCCCTGACTCCCCGCCGGTCCGGCGCGCCGAAGAGCGCGGCCAGCCTGTCCTTGAGACCGAAATAGTCCGAGGCGGGCACTATCGCGATGCGCGCTATCGTTTCTCCGGCGCCGAAGGATCCGCCCTCGGCGAAGACTGCTATCCGTATGGTCGAGGCGCTGACGAAAAACGTGACGGGCGGCGATGAGCGGTCCGCGCTGGAACCGCCGCCTGCCGCAGTGTGCGACACCAGCGCCAGCCTGGCGTCCCCTGAGCGCAGGACGACATAAAAATGGGACACGATGTCGGAACGCCGGAGGCTGGCTTGGCTTCCTCGTCCTTGCCCGGCCAGAGCCCTGACTTCCGCTTCGGCGGGGTGATCGACGAAGAGATTCAGCGCGGGTTTGAGAATCGCGCGCCTCGGGTGCTCTCCATTCCCAAGTTCGCCCGAGAAGGACCAGGACTGCCAGCCGTTGACGAGGACGAGCCTGTGGCGCGCATCGGCGAAGTCGGCCGCCGTGATCCCGGATCCGCGGGAAGCCTCGCCGGCCTTTTCGCAAATCTCAGCGATGGGAATGTCGGCGACGACTTCCATGGCGCGGGCGGCGAGGCGATTCCCGGCGCGGCGGATGACCAGAAAGGTGAAACCCCTTTCATCCCGCTCATAGCTTTTCTCGAAATCCGACGACTTCATGCGTCCCGTACCTCGATCTCCGAGATGGGCGCCGGGCCTTCATCAAGCCCGCGCCGATGAGGTATAGTACCATTCAACGGACTTTCGAGGAATCACGGGATGATCAGACTATACGCTTTCCTTGGCAACTATGGAAAAGAACACTCGGGCAACAGGCACAATGTCGCCTGGCTCTTCCTCGACTCCCTCGCGCTCAAGGGCGGCCTCTCCTGGGAACGCAAGTTCAAGGGCAAGGTGGCATCCAGGGAATTCGACGGCCAACGCGTATGGTTCCTCATGCCCGAAACCTACATGAACAACTCGGGTGAGAGCATAGGCGAGCTGATGCGTTTCTACAGGCTCGAACCAGCGGAGGTATTGGCTGTCCACGATGATCTCGAAATGGCGTTCGGAACCTTCGGCTTCAAGTTTTCGGGCGGCCTGGGCGGGCACAACGGCCTCCGCTCCATGGAAAAACACCTGGGCACCAGGGATTTCGCCCGCCTGCGCTTCGGCATCGGCAGGCCCGGCCATGACGATATCGCCGGCTATGTGCTCTCCGACTTCGGCAAGGAAGAAAGGGAATTCCTGGCGTCGGCCGTCTTCCCCCGGGCGGAAAAAGCTCTCGACGAATGCATGAACTCGGGTTTCGAGGGCATGGCCGAGCGCTGCAAGAAAATTATCTGCGAATAACCACGAGGAGACAGGAACGATGAAGCCTCACACAACACTGCAACCTGCCGCTACGCTCTCGATCATGATTGGTTCCCTGGCTTTCTTCGCTTCCGCCGGGGGATTATGGCTGAAAGGACTCTACCGTGACAATCTTTTCGTCACTTCGGCGTGGAGGGGCAACGACATCATCACCCTCTGCCTGGCCTTGCCGCTGTTGGCACTTTCAATGTGGTTCGCCGCCAGGGGCTCACGCAGGGCGCGCCTTGTCCGGCTGGGCGTTCTGGACTACATGCTGTACAACTACGCGTTCTATCTCTTCGGTGCCCGCTTCAACGCTTTTTTCCTCCTCTATGTGGCGATTACCGGCCTTTCCCTCTTCGCCCTCATTTTCGGCCTCCTCGATCTGGACGCGGCCGGCATCGTGCCGCTGGCGAAACCGAGAATGCCTATAAAGAGCATCGCGGGCTACATGGTCTTCGTGGCCGCGGGCCTGTCCTTCATCTACATCGCCCAATCGGTGGGATTCATCCTCAAGGGCGCCTTGCCGGCCATCGTGACAAAATCCGAGCATCCGACCAGCGTCGTTTTCGCCCTGGATCTCATACTCCTCGTGCCCGTGCTCGCGCTGGGGGCGCTATGGCTTCTGCGAAGAAAACCATGGGGCTATGTCCTCACGGGAATATCCATGGTGAAATGCCCGCTGTACACCATGGTACTGACAGCCGGCTCGCTCAGCGCCGCAGGGGCGGGCGTGGAGGGAGCCGGGGCTGAAATTCCCCTGTGGATAGGATTGACCGTATCGGGGATGATCGCCGCCTCGCTTTTCTATGGATCGATCAGGCCCGAGCCGGTAAAAAGCTGATCGCCTGAAGCCTGCGCAAAGGAGATCATCATGAGGCTGTCATGGATTGTCGTCATCCTCGCCGCCCTCGCACTCGTGGCATGGGCCGGACTGCCCTTCCTGAGAGTGAACGAGGGCATCGTGGACGGAGCGAGCTTTTTTGAGAGCCCCATGGGGAACTCACGCGACGATCCCAACACGAACCAGGGGGCGAATCTCGCCCTCTGGGCGGAGGCTGGATGGTTCCCTTCGATATTGGCCACGGATCCCCGCGTTCGCTGGCAGGCTATCGATGAACGCACCGCGCTTCTCTTCGTGCCCTATGGGGACGAAACCGAAAACTTCGTCGTGCGCTTCAATCCCGACAGCGGCTTGATCGACACGATGGAGGCGATGCGGTTCCGCGAGGCGGGCGAAGGGAAACCGAAGATTCTATGGATAACGCGCAATGAGGCCATCGGAGAAACGCGGAAAGGAACCATCCTGGCGCGGGGCTCGGCCACCTGGCTGGATCAGGGCAGGCCTTGGGCTTACTTCGACCTCGAAACGGCCGCCTACAACGCGGACATCAGTGAATATCTGGTCGCGCGCGGCGAATGACACGAGGGGGAGCGACATGACAAGAAAACAGGATAGCGGCGAAAGCTTTGTCTATCGCCTGGCTTTCTGGAGCGGGATTGCCATGCTGGTGATCATTCCCGCCCAGATACTGGTATTCAGCATTTCACCGATGCCTGAAAGCGTCTACGACTGGTTTACTCTATTCCAGACCGCCCCGGTGGCCGGGTTTTTCCATGCCGATCTCTTTATCCTCGTCAACAACATCCTGGTGGCGATCATCTACCTCGCCTTTTACCAGGCTTTAAAGGACATAAACAAGGGCGCCATGCAAGTCGCCCTCGTTCTCGGCTTCATAGGCATCGCGGCTTACCTCTCCTCGAACAGGGCCTTTGAACTGCGGAATCTCGCGTCGCGCTACGCGACCGCGCTTTCGGAAACCGAGAAGACGGCTATCGCCGGGGCGGGGATGGCCATGCTCGCCGGCTGGCAGGGCACGGCTTTCGATGCCTACTATGTACTCAACGGCATCACGCTTCTCATCATCTCGGTGCTTCTCTTCAGGTCGGACAAGTTCTCCAGGAAGAGCGCGATCATGGGGCTGGCCGCGGCTATCCTGATGACCGTGCCCTCGACGGCCGGCAGTATCGGCCTTGTCTTCTCGCTTCTATCGCTCGTGCCCTGGTATATTTTCACTATCCAGTTCAGCCGCGTGTTCAGGCGGCTCGGCCGGGAAGCCCAAATCAGAATATGAGCGAATCCAGCCTCTTGTCGTCATGTTTCCAGGATGAATCCACCCTCACCTGCAGCCTGAGCTTGACCGTATAGTCGAATAGTTCGGCCAGGTCGGCTTCGGCCTCTTCCCGGATCTGCTTGATCATGGAGCCTGCCTTGCCGATGACGATGCCCTTCTGGCTCTCGCGCTCCACGACGATGTCGTAATTGACCTCGAGGCCGCCGTCATCCAGCTTGCGCGAATCCGTAAAATCTACGAATACGGCATGGGGCAGCTCCTCCCGCGTGTGGAGGATGATCTTCTCCCTGATGATCTCGGCGATGCGGAACACGGGTTCCTGGTCGGTGTAATATTCTTCTGGATACCAGGCCGGACCTTCCTCGGCGGCACCGAGGAGCTGTTCGACGAGGGCGTCCAGGCCCAGTTTTTCCTTCGCCGAGACCTGCAGCACCGTCGCGCCCGGCAAATGCCCGGTGACGAATGCCACGGCCCTCTCGGGCTGGGCCTCGGCGTGATCTATCTTGTTCACCACGGCGACGAGAGGCATTTTCGATCCCTCGAGCGCCTTGACGAGGGCCTCTTCCTCGGGTCCCGGTTCCCTGGTCGCGTCGATGAGATAGACGACGATGTCCGCGTCGCCGAGGGCCCGGAGCACGAGGTCCTTGAGCCTCAGGTTGAGTTTTTTGTCGGAGATATGGAAGCCGGGCGTATCGAGGAAGACTATCTGGCCCGCCGGCCTGTTCACGATGCCGCGCACCGTGTTCCTGGTGGTCTGGGGCACGGGGGATACGATGGATACCTTGGCCCCGCAGAGGGCGTTGAGAAGGGTGGATTTGCCCGAGGAGGGTCTTCCCACGATAGCGGCGAAGGCTGATTTAGCCATTTTTTCTCCTGAATCTATCCGATTTCTGTTTCAATAATACTCGCGGGGAGGTTCTTCGCCCATCCAGAGCCTGTACTGGCCGGCCGCCTGGTAACGGAGCATCTTGTAGCCGTTCATGGCCTTGCAGCCCGCGGCTTCGGCCCTCGCGATCAGCGCCGTCCTGGCGGGCTTGTAGATCAGGTCGAAGAGCTTCTCGTGGCCGTCGAATTCGTAGAACTCGAGGGGGTCGCCGGCTATCTCCCCCGTCATCCCGACGCTCGTCGCCTGGACGATGAGGTCGGAATACTGGGCTACCACATCCATGGACCTGTCGTCGAGGGGGCCCCAGGTGAAGCCGTATTTCCGGGCGAGTTCCCTCGCCGTGGGGATTGTCCTGTTGAGGATGACGCATTCGGCTCCCCTGCGGTGGAGGGAGAGGGCCACGGACTTGGCGGCTCCGCCCGCGCCGATGAGGGTCACCTTCATCCCCTTGAAATCCTCCCTGCCCAGGAATTCCAGCGCGCTTCTCTCGAAGCCGTCGGCATCGGTGTTGAAGCCGGCCCAGCCCCCTTCCTTCGCGACGAGGGTATTGCAGGCGCCTATGCGCTTCACGTCGGTGGAGACGAAGTAGAGATAGGGCAGCACGGCCTCCTTGAGGGGCACGGTTATGGCCGCGCCCTTGGCGCCCAGGAATTTCATGTTGGAGAGAGCCGACTCGATCGACTCCGAAGGAAGGGGAACGATGAGGGCATCCTTGCCCATATTCCTGAAGGCGGTGTTGTGGAGGAGGGGCGAAAGGGAATTCAGGATGCTCTTCCCGCCCAGGAGGGCGTAGAGCGCCGACTCCGGTCCGGTATCCTTGCCCCTGTATATGGAAATGAAGGATTCGGGCGTCGTCTGACCCGCCGCCGCGCTCGGCATGTCGCGCGAGCCCAGACTCGTGTAGCAGAACAGGGAGCCCAGGCGCTGGGCGAGAATCCGGGAGGGAAATCCGTACTCTCCCATTCCTATGACGATCCTTTCGCGCTCAGGCAGGGAGGAAGCCCAGGCGAGGAGCCTGCTCAGGTCGGAGGCGCTGCGCGGGGTCACCGCGAGTTCGGGAATCTCGTCCTCTTCCTGTATGAGGGTTTCCCAGACCGCGTCCAGATCCTCGGGCATTCCCTCCATGAAATGACGGGAGCGGATTATCCTCGTGCCGAAGGTGCGGCAGGCTTCCTCTATGGCTGTCATATGGAAATCGCTCTCGAGTTCGGCATAGGCGAAATTGGCGCTCATGTCGGCGCGGGCATAGGAGAGGGCCTTCGCGATCATTACGAGGCGCACCCCTTCGCCGTCCTCGAAGAAGCCTCCGTCGGAGCGCCGGCGCACGGTAAGGATGCAGGGCAGCCCGGCCTTTTCGGGAAAAGAGCGTATGAGGAACTTTTCCGAAGGATCGAGGCAATCGGCCCTGAGTTCGACGATGTCGACCTTCGAGCGATAGGCCTCGAGCGCGGCGAGGTTCGCGGAGATCGTCCTACCCGTGAGGCAGAGACATACGGGAAAAGTATCGAATGCCATCCCATTATTCTACACTATAGCCGCCGGGGGCGGCTACGGCCGAAATCCGGCGGCCCGGCGGCTCAAATTGCCCGATTTCCATGGCTATCTGCTTGTCCTGATTGAATCTTTGTTGCACAATGGATTCCACTTCCCTTCATGG
>CAZRYP010000074.1:0-9960 GCA_964604295.1 uncultured Treponemataceae bacterium | reverse complement strand
ATCACGGCGACCCAGATGCTCGAATCCATGATAGAGAGCCCAATGCCCACCAGGGCCGAGGCCTCCGACGTGGCCAACGCCTGCTTCGATTCCACGAGCGCCGTCATGCTCTCGGGGGAGACGGCCATCGGAAAGTACCCCGTCCAGGCCGTGCACACCATGCGCCTGATCATAGACGCCGTGGAAAAGCAGTTCGACTATGTCGATTTCCACCGCGACGTGCCGCCCGAGGTGAAGTCCGGGGACATCCCGGCCATAATGTCGTACAACGCGGTTTCGGTGGCCTATCTCTGCGACGCGAAAGCCCTCGTCGTCCTCACCGAGACGGGACAGGCGGCGCGTCTTCTCTCGCGGCTCCGACCCCGCATGCCGATCTACGCCTTCCTCAGCGACGAAAGGCTCTACAACCAGCTGGCCCTCAACTGGGGAGTCAGGCCCTTCCTCCACAGCGGCACGGGCACGAGGCTCGACGCCGTCGTCGACGAGGCCGTGGCCATCTGCAAGAAGGAAGGGCTCCTGGAGGCCGGCGACAAGGTCGTCATCGTGGCCGGCCTGCCTCTTTCGCAGCAAGGTTCGACGAACATGATACGAGTGGAGACGATCCGATGAACATTCCATCCATTGAGCAGATCATCGGACAGGACATGAAGACGCTCCGCGAGTGCCCTCAGGCCGAAGACTGCGCTTCGTGCGCAGAGGAAGCCTGCGTCATGGTGGCTTCGGTAGCCGATTTTCCGACCGAGTACGGCCGCTTTTCCATAATCGGCTTCGTCAACAACAGGGACGGCAAGGATCATATCGTCATTCTCAAGGGCGACATAGGCGAGGGGGAGAATTTCCTCCTCAGGATCCATTCCGCCTGCCTGACGGGCGACGCCCTCGGCAGCATGCGTTGCGACTGCGGTCCCCAGCTCCATCATGCCCTGAGAAGGATCGAGGCCGAGGGCAGGGGAGCCGTCCTCTATCACCAGGCCGAAGGCAGGGGCATAGGCCTTGTCAACAAGCTCAGGGCCTATGCGCTGCAGGACGCCGGCTACGATACCTACGACGCCAACATAGCCCTCGGGTTCCGGGCCGACGAGCGCGACTACAGCGTTCCGGCGGCGATGCTCCGGAAACTGGGAATCAGGAGCGTGAGGCTCATGACGAACAACCCCGATAAGGTGACCGAGCTCGAGAGGCATGGAATCCCCGTGGCGGAGCGGGTCCAGCACGAACTTCCCGCCCATGAGCACGACAGGCTGTACATGGAGACGAAAAGGGAAAAGTTCGGCCATTTCCTCGAACTGGACCATGCCGAAAAGAAATGAGCAAATCTTGACAAATGGGGATGCCGCGTCCGAAAATAGCGTATGAATACAAAAACGTTGCTGGCCTTGCTGGCCGGCGGGAATCTGCTGATTCTCGTTCTCCTGGCCGCGTACCGCAAGAAATACACGGATGAAGCGATCCGCCTTCATTTCTTCGCGCAGCTGATGACGGTGCTGTCATATCCCTTCGCCTTGGCACGGCAATTCTTTCCCTCCGGCGCCCTGGCCTTCCTCAATTCCGCGCCCCTGATCGCAAGCTGCTATTTCGAAGCCCTCGCCATGCTTAGCCTGACGGATACCCTGACCCTGGCCATGAGGAAAACGCTGCGCATCTTTCTGGCCGCGGGGCTGCTGTTGTATTCGATCTCGGTGCTCGCCTTCGAGGCCGCGCACCTGAGGGTTCTCGTCCTGTCCTTCGTCAATGTCGCGATCCTCGTCCCGCCGACGATCCGCGTCCTGCGGGTGAAGGACGGTTCGGCGCTGCGTACCCTTCTCGGGATACTTTTCGTCCTGATGATGTCGGCCTTCAGTTTCCGCACCATCGACGCGATGAGGCTCGGTCCCGAGCTCGTCGTCTTCGGTTCCAGCATGGGTGAAATCGTCATGATGCTGGCGCTCTATGTCTACCTCATCCTGGGCGGACTGGGAGTGATCCTCCTGGCCAAGGAGAAGACCGATGCCAGGCTCATACGACTCGCCCATTACGACGAAGCCACCGGCGCCTTGAACCGCGACGGTTTCATAGACGCGATGGTGACGGCCATGGAAAAGGCCTCCTACGACAACGAAGCCTTTTCCATGGCGCTCGTGGACATCGACGGACTCAACGAAATCAACGAGATCAACGGCTATGCCGCTGGCAACGACATCATCGCGAACACCTTCGAAAGGCTGCGCGCGCTGGTGGGCGAAGGCGGTTTCATCGGCCGCCTGAACGGCGACGAATTCATGGCCTTCGTGAAGGCCATGGATCGGGCGCGCCTCGGCGCATTCGTCGCGGACATGCATAGGGCGGTGACGGTCGATCCTCCCGACGGCATAGCGTATTCGATCTCCATCGGCGGCGCGGCCTTCGAGTATCCCGCCGGCAAGGACATACAGTTTCCCATGGTCTACGCCGCGTGCGCGGACGCGCTGAAGGACGCCAAGAGGAAGGGCTTCGGCGAAATCGTCATAGCCCTGACCTGAGCCGGCGGAATGTCCTTCGAGCAATTAGTCGTACCCATGGGCCCCGCGAGGGCCGAGCTCGTCGTCGTCAATTCGCGCTTCATCGCGAGTCTCGATTACGTCGGCTCCGTCGAGGATGCCCGGGGATACATCGCCCGGATTCGCGGCGAATTTCCAGATGCGTCGCACAACGTTCCCGCCTTCATCATCGGAGGCGGAAATTCCAGCACCGAGTTCTGCTCGGACGACGGGGAGCCCTCGGGCACTTCCGGCCGCCCGCTTCTCTCGGTGCTGCACGGCTCGGGCCTGGGCAACGTGGCGGTTGTGGTGACACGGTATTTCGGCGGAACGCTGTTGGGCACTGGCGGCCTCGTCAAGGCATATTCCGAGGCGGGAAAGCTCGTTCTCGGGCGCGCGGCCAGGGGAAGGCTCGTCGAAGTCGCCCAACTTTCCCTGGAATTGCCCTACCGTCTTTTCGAATCCTTCAGGATGCTGTCGGAAGCATGCGGAGCCGGGATACTCTCCTCGGAATTCGCCGAACTCGTGAGCATCAAGATGGAAGTGCCTTTTTCGGCGCTGGACGAATTCCGTTCCCGCTGCGCCGACCTGAGCGGGGGAGGGCTGGAATTGACCCAATACGGACGCGCGAAAACTCTGATGCCGCTTTCCTGAAATGTCCTCGCCGGAACTCCGGGCCTCACTGCAGGTTGTCGGCGCCTGCCTCGTGGCGGAGGGTGAGCAGGATGCCCGCCGCGGCCGTCGCCGCGATCACGAGGAAGCTGCCCCATCCGAGGGAGGCTTCGGGCCCTGCCGCGCCGCTGTAGATGCCCACGATCGACCAGGGCACCCAGGGGCCCCAGCCCGTGGCGGCGAAAATCACGGCGAGCAGGAGGGTGAAGATGGAATAGCCCAGGGGCGCGAAATACCCCCTGGTTTCCACCGCGACCCAGGCCGTGAGGAAGGAGCAGCAGAGGGACATGAGGGCGAGGGCGAGAAGGCGGCCGGCGGCGGCTGAAAACTGGGAAGCCTGCAGATCCCCGATGCCCACAAGGCTCCCGACGATGAAGGTTCCAGGGAGCATCCAGAGCGTCAGGAAGCCGAACCAGACGGCGGCGACGAGGATCTTGGCGAACACGAAGCCGCGGCGCGCCACCGGCAGGGCCAGGAGATTCTTCGCCGTGCCCTCGGCATATTCCCTTCCGAAGACATAGGTCACGATGACGGAGGACATGATCAGTCCTCCGATTCCGCCCATCTGAACGATGAAGCCCAGGAAGGTGGCCCAGTCGATGGGCTCGCCGCCGAAGGCGAACTGGGCTTTCTTGCCGAAAACGCCGAGGCTCTCGGCGAGCTCGGGGTTCTTCATGAGCCACATGAAGAACCCGGCTATCCCCACCATGAAGGTGTAGACAGCCAGGGTGACCCATATCGCTTTGCTCCTTCGGAGCTTCAGGAATTCCGTGTATACGACGGCCGCGAATCTCATACCACACCTCCCGTCAGGCGCATGAAGTGGCGCTCCAGATCCTCTTCTTCCACGGCGAGCCGCTCGAGGCCGATGCCCGCCCCGACAAGGGCCCTGGCGATGGCCGCGGGCTCAGCGCCCCGGTCCGATACGCGCAGCGTCTTCGCGTCCGGGCGGGACACTTCGACAAAGCCCAGGCTCTCCCTCAGGATCTTTTCGGCCCCGGCCGCATCGTCCACGATGATGCCGATGGAAGTCCTTCCCAGCTCTCGCAGCTCGCGATAGCCCACTTCCTCGATCAGTTTCCCGTCGTGGATTATGCCGACCCTGTCGGCCAGCTGCGCGACCTCGTCCAGGAGGTGGCTGGACATGAATATCGTCACTCCCTCCTCATCGGCCAGGCGGCGAAGCAGCGATCTGATCTCGATGATGCCTGCCGGATCGAGACCGTTGGCGGGTTCGTCGAGTATGAGGAGTTCGGGGGGATGGAGGAGGGCGCGGGCAAGGGAGAGCCGCTGCTTGTTGCCCAGGGAGAGCCGCCCGGCACGCCTGTCGACGTACTCCCCGAGCTTGAGGAGTTTGATCGTGTCATCGGCAGCGCGGGGAGGGGCGCCGGTCAGGCGGCGCTGGATGTCCAGGTTTTCCCTGACCGTGAGGTTGGGATAGGCGGCCGGGGACTCGACGAAGTAGCCGACGCGCGAGAGGATGCCCTCACGGTTTTCCTTGAGGGAAGAGCCCAGCATCGAGATCTCGCCGGCGCTCGGGCGGACGAGACCGAGGAGCATGCGGATGGTGGTCGTCTTGCCGGCGCCGTTCCTGCCGAGGAAACCGTAGATTTCGCCGCGGCGCACTTCGAGGTCGATGCCGGCCACGGCACGCACTTCGCCGAAATTCTTCGAGAGGCCGCGGGCGCGGATCGCGACTGATCCTGTCATGATGGTTCTCCTTTCCCGACGGGGACCGCTGTGGCGGTGGTGGCAGCCGCTGTGGCGGTAGCTCCTTCGACATCGGCCGCGATCCGCGCGGCCAGAGCCTCGGAGAGAAGCCGCACCGTCGCCTGGTAGCTCTCCGGAGGGAATTCCTCCCTATGCAGCGCTATCGCGAAAAGGGCGGGAGCCAGCCCCTGCAAGGCAGTCAGGAGCGTCGGCGGGAAGCGCTCCATGCCCGCCCTGCCTCCGAAAGCCTCAGCGAGCGCCCTGTCGTCCGCGGCCTTGTGAGCTTCGATCCGTTCGGGAGGGAGGCGCTCCATGATCATCTGTATGTCCTTCACGCCGAGGGTCGCCAGGCCCGGCTCCTTCTCGAGGATCCGGAAGGCTCCGATGAAGAAGCGTTCCAGCTTTTCGCGGACACTGCCTTCCCCATCCACCACGTCGCGGATGAGGGCCCCGCGGTGTTCTTTTTCCCAGGATTCGAAAACGGCCAGGATGAATTCCTCGCGGGAGGGGTGGAACGAATAAAAGCTGCCCTTGGAGATCCCCGCCTCCCGCGCGATGTCGTCCACGACGAGAAAGCGGATCCCCGCCTTGTTGATGAGGCGTTTTCCCGCCGCGATGAGCCTGGACTCTATCTTCTCCCGTTCCTCCGGGGTAAAAGCTCTCGGCATATATCCCCTATGACCAAAATAGTTTAAATGGTCATAGATATTGTATGCCCTATGCGCCAAAGGCGCAAGGGGCGGAATGAACTTAGGATGAATGAGCTGGGGGACTTAACTGGGACATCGCTGAGGGTGTGGCGTCGGCCCGGGTTTAGCGTCGGCCCGGCGGTGGCGTCGGCCCGGGCTCAGTTCCTGGGGCGACGGCTCGGGGGCCGCCTGCGGGAGAAGGGCATGCCTGGCGCGACGAGGCAGCGTGGCCCCGTCCCGATGAGGTCCTCCCTGCCGGCGGCGATGAGAGCCTCGCGCACGAGATCGGCGTTGGCAGGCACATTGTACTGCAGCAGGGCGCGCTGGAGGGCGCGCTCGTGGGCTCCCTTCGCCACATGGACAGGCCGGCCGTCGAGGGGATTGGTCCCGCACCACCACATCGCGGTGGAGAGGGTGCCGGGCGTGGGGTAGAAATCCTGGACCTGATCGGGCACGAAGCCTGTGTCCCTGAGGTATTCCGCGAGTTCGACCGCTTCCGCGAGGCCGGCACCCGGATGGGCCGATATGAAGTAGGGGACAAGGTATTGCTTGAGGTCCTGCTTCCTGTTCAGCGCCGCGTAGCGGGCGGAAAAGGCGTCGTAGACGGCTCGGGGCGGCTTACCCATGAGGTCGAGCACCTTGTCCGATACATGTTCCGGGGCCACCTTGAGCTGGCCCGAAATATGGTGGCTCACCAGTTCCCTCAGGAATTCGTCGTTCTCGTCCAGCATGGCGTAATCGTATCTCACGCCCGACCTCACGAAGACTTTCTTCACTCCCGGCAAGGCCCTGAGCTCCCGAAGAAGCCTCACGTATTCGCCGTGATCGGGCTTGAGGTTGGGGCAGGGCTCAGGGGCGAGACAGCGCCTGTCGAGACAGGCCCCCCGCTTGTCCATCTTTTCGCAGGCGGGAATCCTGAAGTTGGCGGTGGGGCCGCCTACGTCGTGGATGTAGCCCTTGAAACCGGGCAGGGTCGTGAGGATGCGGGCTTCCGCGACGATGGCTTCGATGCTCCGGGAGCTCGGCTTTCTCCCTTGATGGAAGCTGAGCGAGCAGAACGAGCAGGCGCCGAAGCAGCCGCGCGACGAAGTGAGGGAGAACTGGACCTCGGCGAGGGCTGGCACCCCCTTGAAGGCTTTGTACATGGGGTGGGCCGCCCTCTCGTAGGGAAGGGCGTAGACGGCGTCCAACTCCTCGCGAGCGAGGGGGAAGGCGGGAGGCTCCTGGACCACGACCCTGTCGCCGCAGGGTTCCACGAGCCTGGAGCCGGTATGGGGGTCGGTGTTCGCGTATTGAGTGGCGAAGCTCGCCGCATAGCTCAGCTTGGCTTCGTCGCTGTCCCCGCTCAGGGTTTCGAAGGCGGGGAGGAGGGTGGCTTCGGGGAATTCTTCCCCGATGGAGCTGCGATCCGCGGCGCCGACATGCCTGGCCCACACCGTTCCGCGGATGCCGGACAGGTCAGCCTTCTCGGCCGCGTCCAGGCGCTCGGAGTCCAGGCGCTCAGCCTCCAGGCGTCCGGCGCTCAAGCGCCTCATGATCTCCACGATCTGGCGCTCTCCCATGCCATAGACGAGGATGTCGGCCTTGGAATCGAGGAGTATCGACTTCCGGACCTTGTCCGACCAGTAATCGTAGTGGGAAAGGCGCCTCAGGCTCGCCTCCAGGCCGCCTATTACGAGGGGCAGCCCCTTGTAAGCCTGCTTGCACATCGTCGAGTAGGCGATGATCGAGCGGTCGGGCCTGGCGTTGGGCCGGCCGCGGATTCCCCTGCCCAGGCTTCCGTCCGAGCGCGTGCAGAGGGACCTGTCTCCGCCCGGCGCGTACTCGTCCTCCGACCGGGGTTTCCTGTTCGCCGTGTATGAGGAAACCATCGAGTCGACGGCTCCGGCGGTGACGAGGAAGGCGAGGCGCGGCCGGCCGAAAATCCTGAATGCCTCGACATCGTCGGGGTCGGGCCTGGAGAGTATCCCGACCTTGTAGCCCGCGGACTGGAGAAGCCTTCCGATGATGGCCGCGCCGAAGGAGGAATGGTCGACATAGGCATCGCCCGTGACGATGACGGCGTCCAGGTCGCCCGGGGCGAGCCCCGAAGTCGCGAGGTCGGAACGCGTGGCGGGAAGGAATGACATATGCCGTCATCATATAGCACTTGGGAGGCAGCTGCTAAGGGGAGAGGAGGACCGTTCCACCTCCTCATCCTGTCATGGCGGCGATGCCCGCGAGATGCCCAAGGGCGGCGGCCGCCGTCGAAGGCGAGGTATTCTCGAGGAGGACATCGATGCCCGGTCTTTGCGCCCGGAGGAGCCTGAAGAAGGAGGGGTAGTCGAAGTCACCCATTCCCGCGGCCAGGGCTTCCGACTTCCTTCCTTTCTCCATCCGGAAATCCTTGGCATGGATGACGGCGATGCGCTTTCCGAAGGCCTCGAAAGCCCGGGCGAAGAACTCGGGCTGGCTTTCGCGGAGACCTGAAACCGGTATGAGATTCACGGGATCGAAAATGATGCCCAGGGCCGGCGAGTCTATCCTCTCGATGAGAAGCCGGGTCTTGTCGATGCTCGAGACGGTGTGCTGGTCGGCGACAGGCTCGATGCCGACGATGGTTCCGCAGCCTTCCGCGGCGCGGACAAGCCTTTCGGTAGACGCGCAGAATCTGTCGAAAGTCGCCTCGTCCCGCGTTCCCGGGTGATAGGAGGAGTCCGGATTGAGCGAGCCCGTCTCCGTGCCCACGATGGGGCATCCGAAGTCGCCCGCGAAGCGCAGGTGAGCCTCGAAGCGCGCCAGCTGCCTCTCGAGTTCGCCCCTGTCGGGATGGACGGGGTTGATGTAGCAGCCCAGCACGGCTATCGCCATGCCTCGGGCCTCGAAGATATCCCTGATCCGCCCCGGGTAGCCGGTGCCCGCGATTCCTTCCGGGTCCGGCGCGTCGGGGAATGCCTTCGCCAGCGCGAGCTGGACGCAGGCCGGCCCGAAGGCTTCGAGCTTCTCGGCCAGCACTTCGGGCGGATGGCGCCCGAAGTCATGAGCCCGCAATCCCAATCTCGGCATTTCGCCATTGTAACGGCTTTCCGGTCCCAGTACAAATGTTTTAATTTTGTCACTTTATTTCGCATACAGTGCGGTATGTTGACAATATGATAGGTGTGGCGCTATATTTCGCGGCATCCTTTTACATCAGGAGAACATCGTGAAGATGAAGAATGTACTCGCAGTGCTCGTGATCGCGCTTCTTGCCATGTCCTGCGCTCCCAAGGCCGAGAAAGCCGCCGAAGCCGCCCCCGCGGCCGCCGCGGCGCCTGCCATCGTGGCTCCCGCCGATATCAAGGACGCGGCGACCTGGACAGCGGCCTACGACGTGGTGATCGCTTCCTATTCCGAGACGGCCGCGAAGGTCAATGCCGGCGACGCCGCCTCGATGGCCAAGGCCGAGGAGATCGCCAAGACCGCCGAAACGCTGGACACCGTGGCCGAGACCATCAAAGCCTCCCTCACGGGACAGGAACAGACTGATTTCGCAGCCAAGGTGCAGGAATACAAGGACAAGTTCAAGGCAGCAGCTTCGAGCTGATGTGTATCGAGGATCGCGGCCCCGCGCCGCGGTCCTTTTTTTTCCCGCCGCGCGATGTATGCTTCAGGTACGATGAACCCACAAAATTTGCCCATCCTTGCCGCCTTCCTCGGCCTCCTCCTCCTCTTCACGGCGGGAATCTTCCTGGGCCTCGCCCTCGGCAGGCGCCGCGGCCGCCTCGAGGCCGAGAGGGATCTGCCCGATCGCCTCGAGGCCGAGCGCGAGGACGCCGTCAAGCGCTCCAGGGCTGTCGTGGGAGGGCAGGTGGCCGAGCAGCTCGCCCCCTATCTTCCCGATTTCCCCTGCGATCCGGGGGATGCGCGCTTCGTGGGCAAGCCCGTCGATTTCGTCTGCTTCAGCGGCGCTTCCGGGGCGGCTTCGGGCGGCGAGGTGAGCGAGATAGTCTTCGTGGAAGTGAAATCGGGCGGATCGGGCTTGTCCAGGATGGAAAAAAGCGTCCGGGAAGCCATCGTGGCGGGCAGGGTGAGGTGGGTCGAATACAGGATCCCGTCGGAGTGATGTCGCGGCCGCATAGTCTGGCCGCGTTTCAGGCCCCGTCCCGCCCTCAGGCCTCCATTTTACCGTACCGCTTCGCGGCGAAACCCGGGAAGAACCTGACCCAGGCCAGGATCGGAACTAGGAGGAATGCGCCGTAAACCAGGGCATAGGCGTACCGGGGCAGGCTGAGCCAGAGACTCAGGCCGGCCATGCCTCCGATGAGGCCCATCGAGCCCAGGATGGCGACGACGGCGGTGGGATTCTGCTTCATGGCCGCGATGGGATTGTCCCAGCGCAGCTTCAGAAAGGCCGTGTCGAGGCAGAGCCCCGC
>CAZRYP010000073.1:6781-10077 GCA_964604295.1 uncultured Treponemataceae bacterium | reverse complement strand
GGGCGTCGTCGAGTCGATCACCTACGCCTCCGCCGCAGGGCTGGATCCGCGCAGGGTACTCCTCTCGATAGGGAGCGGATCTGCCGGCAGCTGGCAGCTCGCCAATACGGCACCCCGCATCTTCGACGGCAACTACGCTCCCGGCTTCTATCTCAAGCACTTTCTCAAGGACCTGAAGATCGCCCTGGATGCCGCCAGGCTGATGCATATCCGGCTTCCCCTCCTCGAACTCGCGGAAAAACTCTTCGACAAGGCCTCGACCGAAGGCATGGCCGAACTCGGAAGCCAGGCCATCTACAAGCTCTACGAGAACGGTCTTGTCTGACCCCCTGAACCCGGGAACCCCCGGCGCTCGGGCGCCCGAAGCCCTCGTCCGCGATGGAACCATCGTGCTGGGATCCTGGGAGGGCATTCCCGGCAAGGCGAACCTTCTGGACCTCAGGCATCCCTACCACTACCCCCTTCCCCGATTCCTGAAAAGACTGAGGCTCAAGGAATGGCAGGCCGTCGAGGCCGGGGATGAGGACTGGTTCCTCCTCGCGGTGCTCTATGACGCCAAGTTCCTCACCATGGCCGCGGTCGACATGTGGGACAGGAAGGAAAAGAAAAAATACGGTTTCAGGCGAATCTTCCCGGGGAGCCGTTTTTCCCTGCCCGACAGCCTCGGCTTCTCGGAGACCCGCGCCACCGCGGGAGGCGACCACCTTTCCCTTCGCGTCGATCCGGAAACGGGCTCCCTGAACCTGCGGGCATCTTCCAGATCCCGGAAACGCAGCAGGGAATCCTTCGAACTCGACCTCCGCTTCGACCTTTCCGGGGGAGCCTGCTCACCCTTCTCCGTCTGCCTTCCCCTGGGGCTCAACCGCGCCATGTATTCGACCAAGATCCTCATGCCCTGCTCGGGCAGGATCACCCTGGCCGAAGGCGAGCACGATTTCGACCCGGCCAAGGCCTCGGGCATTCTGGACGACCACAAGGGATTCTACCCCTACCGTCTCCACTACGATTGGGTCACGGGTTTCGGATTCGACGCCTCGGGACGAAGGATCGGCTTCAATCTCACCGACAACCAGGTGAAGGACCAGGTACGCTATAACGAAAACCGCCTCTGGCTGGACGGAACCGTCCAGCCCCTTCCCCCCGTCAAGATAACCAGGCCCTACGGCCGCGGATCCCCCTGGGTGATCCAGGACACCGAAGGCATGGTCGACCTCGTCTTCCAGCCCGAAGTCTCCCATGACATCAAGGTGAAGCTCGGCATCGCGGAAATCGACTATGCCGGGCCCTTCGGACGCTTCGAGGGCAGGCTCCGCTCCCCATCGGGCGAGTCGATCCACGCGTCGCTGCTCTACGGCATGGGTGAGGACAAGAATGTCAGGATGTGAGCGGAAGTCCGCGCGTCGCGGAGCCTTCCTGGTCTAGAGTTGCTTCCCCGTCCGCAGCTTTTCCTCGAAGCGCTCGAGCTCCTTGCCCTTGAGGAGGGGCGCGGAAGTCCCTTCTGAAGCCCGGAGCCTGCGTTTCAGCTCGGCCATTTCCATGCCCGTGAAGCGCACCCCCCTTAAAGTGTTGCGTTCGAAGCTCTCGACGACGCGCGGCGCGACGGCCCTCGTGATTTCCAGCATGACCTCGGCGTAGAGCCTGATCTCCTTCTGCGCGTGCGGATCTATCCTCAGCATGATGAACCTGAGAAGGTTGTGCAGATCGATCTGCCAGTACCATTCGGTGTAGAGCGAGAGGGGCAGGTTGACGCGGGCGATCTCGCGGGCGAGCCCTCCCTCGACGAGGCCGGCGTAGTCGGCGTAGGCGGCCTTCTGGCCTTGCTCAAGAAGCCCGATGACCCGCGCGGCCTGGCCGGCTTCCAGGGGCTCGTCCGACCTGCCCTGCTTGTTGTCGGCGCTCTGGGCGGCGAGATCGCCCGGCGCGGGGACGTAGAAGTCGTCCTTCATGATGGAGTAGCGTCCCGAAACCTCGTTCAGCCTGGCCGTCCTGTGGCGGACCCACTGTCTGGCCACGAATATGGGAAGCTTGACATGGAAGGTGAGGATGACCTGCTCGAATGGGGAAGTGTGGTCATGCCGCAGGAGATAGTCGATGAGGCCAGCGTCCTCCCGCCAGCTCTTCGTCCCCTCGCCGTAGGAAACGCGGGCTGCCTGGACGATCCGGTCGTCTCCGCCGAGATAGTCGACCAGACGGACGAATCCCTTGTCCAGTACCTTGAATTCCTTGTCGAGGATCTCCTCGGCCGCGGGGACGATGCAGTGTGCCATGAAACTCTCCTTGAATCTTTATCGCGACAGTACCGTATAGGAGGGGCCGGGCGCAATATACGCCTCCCGGGACATTCAGCCCGGTCGCCTGGCCGGGAAGCCCTGAAAATCGCCCGAAAACTTGTCGATCGTGTATTTGTCGGTGCCGGGACCGTGGCAGTCGGAACCGAAGGTGAAGAAGAATCCGAGCGGCTCGGCCAGTTCCCGGACGAGGTCGTTGATCCCCTGGGACTTTTTTTTGCCCGAATACCAGTAAAGCTCGATGCCATCCACGCCGCAGTTCCGGAAGAAGCTCAGCTGGGACGAGATCTTCGCGCTCCGCCGCGTCATATCCTCGAGGTCGTCATTCCAGAAATGGCCGAAATGGGGGATGACCGCGAAACCTCCGTCGGCGTGTATGGAACGCGCGCAGTCCCTGATACCGGGTTTCGAGAGCCTGTACTTGGGAAACTTGCCCGGCGCGAACCATTCTTTCTTGAAGGTCTTGTAGGTCGTGTAGGCCGGGATGAGCCTGCGGGTCTTGAGATAGAGGAAGATGTCGACCTTGCTCCAGGAGATGGCATCGAGATCGCCGACGTTCTCCCTCTCCGCTCCGGCAAGCTTGTCGCGAAGCATATCTTCCATCGTCAGGTCCTCGCGCCTAAAAATAGTCCTTGCCCAGTAGAGATAGTATTCGAGCCTTTTCTTCCTCTCGCCCAGGACGGTGGCCAGCATGAGCCCGGTCGCCGGACAGCCGGAGGTAGCCCTGCCGGGGAAATACCCGAGAATTTCGCTCTTGTAGTCGATTTCCGGTTCGGATACATCGATTTCGCAGGCCGTGATGCCTTCCACCCCGAGCCTGGCGCATTCCTTCACGAAGCGGTCCGTTCCTCCCATCGTGTCGTGGTCGGTGAGCGCGGCGGCTTCGAGCCCCAGGCGAGCCGCGCCCAGGGCTATGTCTTCGGGCCAGAGGCTGCCGTCCGAAAACCGCGAATGAAGATGGAGGTTCGCGTTCATGGTTCGGACAAGTATACAGGCCGCCATGGCGGG
>CAZRYP010000073.1:5358-6771 GCA_964604295.1 uncultured Treponemataceae bacterium | reverse complement strand
AAAAATGCATGTGCCGCTCCCTCCCGTCTTGGTGTACAATGGAGGCATGTTGAACGGCGAACCTGTCTTCGTGCTGAACGATGCCATACTCGAGCGGATCATCTTCGCCATGGAAGACCAGTCCAAATCCCGCGTGATCGATCTCCGAAGCGGCGAGCTCCTGCCCAGGCCCGAGGGGGAACTGGACCTCACCATGGCCCCTCCGCCGGTTTGGACGCCCGCCGACGGTTTCCATCTCATGGAAACCTACTGCGCCCGGCTCAAGAATCTCGAGCTGAAGCGCGCCCTCCTCAAGGCTCTCTCCCACGGCAAGGGCGTTTTCAAGGCTTTCAGGCAGGTGCTCTCCGAATATCCCCAGGAGGATCTCCAGTACAGGGAATACAAGAACGCGGCGCTCCGGCGACATGTGGAATCCTGGCTGGATGACGTACGGGAATCGGTGGGGCTCTCGCGCCTGGGTCCCGAACCCGAGGAGTTCGACGAGCTCCTCGACGAGGAATTTTCGGTGGAAGCGAGCGCGCTGGCCGAACTCCCCTTCGACCTTCTGCCCCTCGTCGAGGAGGCCCGGGTCGATTCCCTCACCTGGCTGCCCGCCGCGGCCGCCTCCCTGGAAAAGGCCGAGCTCATGGACTTCCTGGACGCCCGACGCTCCGGGGCCTCCGTGTATTTCATTCCCGAGTCGGGCGGCAGGCCGATAGCGGTCGCGGCGGGCGCCGTGGTACAGACCGAAGGCAGGTCCGTCGGCGTCGTGCGCTTTCTCTACACCGCCGCCGACTTCCGCGACCTGGGCCTGGAAACGCGCCTCCTGGACGCGATGAGCGCCGCGTACCGGAGGAAGGGCGTGGAACAGAGTTTCGTGAGAAGCATCTTCCTCAAACCGGAGATCCGCGAAATCCTGGCCTCGAGAGGCTTGAGGATCCTCGGCACGGAATATCTCCTCGACTGAGAGTCTCCCGTCCCCGGTCAGGGACGGATTCCGTAGATTCCCATGTCTATCCTGCCCGGGGAGGCGAATTCGACGCCCTCCGACTCCAGGAGCCGGCTCTGGAGGATTCGGCCTTCCTCATCGCCCAGGGCTATCGATCCGTCCTTGCGCACGACTCTCCACCAGGGAAGGCCATAGGACCTGGACATCGAGTGGAGGATTCTGGCCACCTGACGGGCGCCCGCGGCGCCGGCCGGGCTCCCCGAAAGTTCCGCTACGGCTCCGTAGGAGACGACCCGGCCCGGCGGTATCGATCGTATGAACTCGACGATCATCATTGTCGATTCTGTGGGCATGAGCCGAGTATAGCCACGGGCGCCCGCGTCTGCCAGTGCGTGGAGGGGGCTTCCTTCCGCGCGCATTTACCCTTTACATTTTTCCGATTTTTGTAAATTATACTATTGAGCGCCCGAAAGGCTCGGGCAGCT
>CAZRYP010000073.1:1765-5348 GCA_964604295.1 uncultured Treponemataceae bacterium | reverse complement strand
AAACCTGCTTTCTATTCCCCGGACAGGGCGCCCAGTATTCCGGAATGGCCAAGGATTTCCACGAAACCAGCAAGGCCGTGCGCGAACTCTTCGAACTGGCTTCCGACGCTTCCCGGATAGATATGAGAAAGCTCCTCTTCGAAAGCGACGAGGAAACCCTCAAGCAAACCCGGAACACCCAGATCGCCGTGGCCCTTGCCGGCTCCGCCGCCGCGCTCTGCGCGAAGGAACACGGAATCAAGGCTTCGGGATACGCCGGATTCTCGGTCGGCGAATGGCCGGCCCTGGCCGAGGCCGGCATACTCTCCCACTCCGACATGTTCCGCCTCGTCTCCGAGCGCGGCCGGCTCATGGATGAAGCGGGGAAGCGGTCCGGCGGCTCGACGATGAGCGCCGTCCTCTTCCTCTCCCCGGAAAAAATCGAAGCCGCCATCGCGGAGGCCGGACCGAAGAACGTCTGGGTGGCCAATTACAACAGCCCCGTGCAGTGCGTGATCTCCGGCACGGAGGCCGATATCGCCGTCGCCGAGGAAAAGCTCAAGGCGGCGGGAGCCAAGCGGGTGGTGCGGCTCAAGGTTTCGGGCGCCTTCCACTCGCCCATCATGGAGCCGGCCAGGGAAGCCTTCGCGGCACTCCTCGCCGACGTCGCGTTCAAGGATCCCAAGGCCTCGATGTACTCCAACGTCACGGGAGCCAGGATAGTCTCGGGCGCCCAGGCCAAGCAATTCGCCTCGGCCCAGATCATCAGCCCAGTGCGCTGGATCGTCGAGGAGGGCGCTATCGCCGCCGACGGCTTCGACCGCTGCGTCGAAACGGGTCCGGGCACCGTGCTTGCCGGACTCTGGAAGGCTTCGGGCTCGACCCTTCCCTGTCTCGCGGGCGGCACCCTGGACGCCATCTCGGCTATGTCATTGTAGGAATTCAAGGAAGGAATCATGGAAAAACTGCTTTCGGACAAGATATGCATCGTCACCGGAGCGTCGCGGGGCATCGGAGCCGCCATCGCCTCCAGGTTCCGCGCCGAGGGCGCAAGGGTATACAGCTTTTCCCGGAGCGCCCCGAGCCAACCCGAAGGCGGGGAGGACAACATCCTCCGCGACTTCTGGCTCTCCTGCGACGTGTCGGACGAAGCCTCCGTCGAAGCGGCCGTCGCGGCCGTCCTGGCGAAGGAAGGAAGGCTAGACATCCTCGTCAACAACGCGGGCATCACCCGCGACGGCCTTCTCATGCGCATGAAGACGGAAGACTGGGAAGCCGTCCTCGACACGAACCTGAAGAGCGCCTTCCTCCTCTCGCGCTCCGTCGTGCGGACCATGCTGAAGCAGCGCGACGGCTGCATCCTCAACGTCTCCAGCGTCGTCGGCATCACGGGCAACGGCGGCCAGACCAACTATTCGGCCTCCAAGGCGGGGATCATCGGCTTCACGAAGAGCCTCGCCCGGGAAGTGGCCTCCAGGAACCTTCGCGTCAACGCCATCGCTCCGGGCTTTATAGAAACATCCATGACTGATAAGATACCCGAGGACTTCAAGCGGAAACTCAAGGAGTCCATTCCTCTAGGGAGAGTGGGAAGCGCGGAAGAGGCGGCGGCCGCCGCCTTGTTCCTCTGCTCGCCCCTCGCATCGTATGTCACCGGCGTCGTCCTCCAGGTCGACGGCGGAATGGGGATGTAATATGAACCGACGAAGAGTGGTGGTCACTGGTCTGGGCATCGTGAGCCCGATAGGCAACGATGTTCCCTCCTTCTGGAGCTCGGTCAAGGCCGGCCGTTCCGGCATCGCGCCTATCACCCTCATCGACACGAGCGACCTGTCCGTCAAGATCGCCGGCGAAGTCAAAAACTTCGATCCATCCCTGCGCCTCGATCCCAAGGACGCGAAGAAGATGGACCGCTACGCTCAGTTCACCGTCTATGCCGCCATGGAGGCTCTCCAGGACGCCGGCCTCACGAAGGAGGCCCTCGACTCCGAAAGGACGGGCGTCTGCATCGGCACGGGCCAGGGCGGCTCGCAGAGCATCGAGGACGCGGTGTCCCGCATGATCGAGCGAGGGCCGGGCCGCGTCCCCCCCCTCACGGTGGCCAAAGGCCTCGCCAACTTCGGCCCGGCCCAAGTCGCCATGACCCTCAACATCACCGGCCCCTGCCAGTGCATCGTCACCGCCTGCGCCGCGGCCACCGACGCCATCGGCCAGGCCATGCGCCTCATACGCGAGGACCACGCCGACATGATCTTCTCCGGCGGCTCCGAAGCGAGCATCGTGCGCATGTGCATGTCCAGCTTCATCAACATCCAGGCCCTCTCGAGCCGCAACGACGACCCGCAGAGAGCCTCCCGCCCCTTCGACCGCGACAGGGACGGCTTCGTCATGGCCGAAGGCGCCGGCGTGCTCCTCCTCGAGGAATATGAGCACGCCAAGGCGCGCGGCGCGAAGATCTACGCGGAAGTGGCCGGCTTCGGCCAGACCTGCGACGCCCATCATGTCACAGCCCCCGACCCCGAAGGCCGCGGCGTGGCCCGTGCCATGCGCATCGCCCTCGCCGACTCAGGCCTCGCCCCCGAGGACATCGACTACGTGAGCGCCCACGGCACCTCGACCCCGCTCAACGACCCCATCGAGACCAAGGCCATCAAGGCGGCCTTCGGCGACCACGCGCGGAAGCTCAAGATCTCCAGCCTCAAATCGATGACGGGACACTGCATCGGCGCGGCGGGAGCCATAGAATCCATCGCCTCCATCCTTGGAATGAACGAGGGCTACGTCCACCCGACCATCAACTACGAGAACCCCGACCCCGAGTGCGACCTCGACTATGTGCCGAACGTCGGCATAAGGATGCCGGTCAGGGCTTTCATCAAGAACTCCATGGGATTCGGCGGGCAGAACGCGGTCGTCGTCTTCAAGAAAACCTGACCGTCCCTTCCGTGAGCCCGATGGGAAAGCTGCCCTCCCCCGTCATCGTGACGTCGGGAAACCCCCTGCGCCTGGGGGCTACCCTGACGCCGGAGGGAGTCAACTTTTCCGTCTTTTCCCGCAACGCCTCGCGCCTCTTCCTCTGTCTCTATTCCCGCTCCCACGATGAAGCCCCCGCCGAGGAAATCGCCCTCGATCCGGTTAAGAACAGGACGGGCGACATCTGGCACTGCCACGTCCAGGGACTCGGACCGAACGCCCTCTACCTCTGGCGCGCGGAAGGACCCTTCGAGCCAGGGCGCGGCCACCGCTTCAACCGCAACCGCCCCCTCGTGGATCCCTACGCCAAGGCCCTCACCGACGGGGGATGGGACCTGAGCCGCGCCCTCGCCTACGATCCCGATTCGCCGGACAAGGACCTCTCCTGCTCCGAGCATTGCGACGATTCCCTCATCCCCAAGTGCGTGGTGGTGGACGACGATTTCGACTGGGAAGGCGACGCCCCCCTCAACTTCCCCCTCAAGGACTGCGTCATCTACGAAACCCACGTGCGCGGGCTGACGCGGAGCCTCCTGGGAAGGAAAAAGGTTCCGGAAGGCCCGCCGCCCGTGGGGCATCCGGGAACCTATCGCGGCGTCGCCGAGATGATAAGCTATTTCAAGTCCCTGGG
>CAZRYP010000073.1:1502-1755 GCA_964604295.1 uncultured Treponemataceae bacterium | reverse complement strand
CCCCTCGCCTTTTTCGCCCCCAAGGCCACCTACGCCTACGTCGACGGCGAAGCCCACGCCGAGGCCGATCCCGCCCGCCCCGTGCGCGAGTTCAAGCACATGGTGCGCGAGCTTCACAAGGCGGGCATAGAAGTCATCCTCGACGTCGTCTTCAACCACACCGCGGAAGGCAGCGAGCTGGGTCCCACCCTGAGCTTCCGCGGCCTGGACAACAGCATCTACTACATCCTGGACGAGGACAGGCGCTTCTACA
>CAZRYP010000073.1:0-1492 GCA_964604295.1 uncultured Treponemataceae bacterium | reverse complement strand
CTCGGGCTGCGGAAACACGATGAACTGCAACCACCCCGTCACCAGGACCCTCATCCACGACTGCCTCAGGTACTGGGTGGCCCACATGCACGTCGACGGCTTCAGGTTCGACCTGGGCTCCATCCTCGGCCGCGACTCCACCGGCCAGCTCCTCGAGAATCCCCCCGTCATAGAATCCATAGCCGAGGACCCCCTCCTGCGGGACACGAAGATCATCGCCGAAGCCTGGGACGCGGGCGGGGCCTACCAGGTGGGTTCCTTCCCCGGCGGGCGCTGGGCCGAGTGGAACGACAAGTACCGCGACGACATCCGCCGCTTCTGGAAGGGGGAAAAGGGAGCGGCCATGCACCTGGCCACGCGCATCACGGGCTCCAGCGACCTCTACCTCCGCGACGGGCGCAAACCCTTCCATTCCATCAACTTCATCACCGCCCACGACGGCTTCACCCTCAACGACCTCGTGAGCTACGCGAAAAAGCACAACGACGAGAACGGGGAAGACAACCGCGACGGCATGGACCACAACTGGTCGGCGAACAACGGGGCCGAAGGCGAATCGGCTGATCCGGCGGTGGAAGCGCGCAGGAACCGCCAGGTACGGAATTTCCTCGCCACCATCCTCCTCTCCATAGGCACGCCCATGCTCCTCGGCGGCGACGAGATACGCCGGACGCAGAAGGGCAACAACAACGCCTACTGCCAGGACAACGAAACCGGCTGGTACGACTGGGAGAGGGCCGCGGAGCACAAGGACATATTCGATTTCTGCGCAGCCCTCATCCGCTTCCGCAAGGCCCATCCCGCCTTCAGGCGGCCTGAATTCTTCACCGGCCTGGACAACGACAGCAACCTGCTCCCCGACATCACCTGGTTCGACGAGCATGGCCGCTCCCCGCACTGGGAGTCGATCAACCTCACCCTCGCGGCCCTCATCGACGGCTCCAAGACCGAAGTCTCCAATGATACCTCGGACAACGATTTCTACCTCATGTTCAACGCCACGCACCATTCCGTCGCCTTCACGATTCCCGGCCATCCCAGGGGCCTGCCCTGGTACAAGGTTATCGACACGGGAGCCCGGCCCCCCGGCGACATCCTCGAAGCCGGCGCCCCCGGAACCCTCGTGCGGCAGGAATCCTGCCTTCTCGCGGCCAGGTCCCTCGTCCTCCTCCAGTCTCCCCTGGGCTGAAGACTTGCCCGCGCCCGCTTCCCTTTGTATATTTGCCTACGAACCACGATGATCATGGAAAAGCAGGAAAAACCAGACAGCGCGCAGTTATTGCGCAAAGGCCTCAGGGAACTCGCCATGCACAGGCCGGACAGGGCCATCGGCACGCTCCGCCTCGCGGTCGACGCCATTCCGCCCGCCTGTTCCGAGGATCTCTCCCATGCCCTCTACTGGCTCTCGGTCGCCCTCCTCAGGCTCGACAAGCGCGAACTCGCGGTCAAGAGCCTGGCTTCTGCGCAGAAGCTGAGAAGGCGGGGCTACGCG
>CAZRYP010000072.1:7196-10166 GCA_964604295.1 uncultured Treponemataceae bacterium | reverse complement strand
AGCGCTCGACTTCGATGGTGAAGTCGACGTGTCCCGGGGTGTCGATGAGATTGATATCGAAATCCTTCCACTGGACGTTGGTCGCGGCGGACTGGATGGTGATGCCCCGCTCGCGTTCCAGGTCCATGGAGTCCATGGTGGCGCCTGCCCCGTCCTTGCCCTTCACTTCATGGATGGCATGGATCTTCTGGCAGTAGAAGAGAATACGCTCGGACAGCGTTGTCTTGCCCGAATCGATGTGGGCGGAAATCCCGATGTTTCGCATTTTGTGAATGTCTATGGACATCTTGAGCCTTCACCTCATTGCAAAGAATGACGAGCGCCACAAAGCGCCGTTCGCGTGTTCAAAGCTGTACAGGGCAGCATTGTTGATTACTGTGCGGGATGATGTAGAAAAAAACGCGGTTTGTTCCCATTTGTTAGAAAATCAGCTACCTGCTTACAGTATAGTGGAACAGGTACATTTTTTCAATCCCCGGATGGGGGGAAGCGGGGCGGCCGGACGGCTTCCCCCGAAGCCGTCCGGCCGCCGAAGCCCATGCCTCTCAGAGGTATTCCACATCCCATTCGAGAGGGGCGCTGTCCTTGAGCATGGCGCTGACGCCGCAGTATTTTTCCTGGGAGAGCGAGCAGGCTTTGCGCACGTTTTCCGGATTCAGGTTGTCGCTTTTCCTGAACTGGTACACGAGTCGGATCTGCGTATATTTCTTCGGGTGCTCTTCCCCGGTTTCGGCTTCCGCCCTCATGGCGAACCAGGTGCAGGGTTCCCTCATCTTTTTCAGGATGGAGACCACGTCCATGCCCGAACAGCCGGAAAGAGCCGCGAGGAGGAGGGGCTTGGGTCTGGCTCCCGTATCCTTTCCGCCCTCGGCTTCCGCAGCGTCCAAGGCGATCTTGTGGCCGTTCACCTCGGCCTCGAAGGCCATGTTACCTTTCCAGATCGTCCTGACTTCGCTCTTCACCTTTCGCCTCCCTCTGTGTTCCGTGTCGTTTTATCCGCGGGTTCCCATCCAACATAGCAAATTTCCGGAAATACGCCAATGGAATTCATGGCGGAATTTTCCGGGCCGCGGGCACTTTCATCGATTCCGGAGCGTCTCTTTCGTTGCGCAGGGACGCCCGCGCGGCTATAGTATAGCCATACCATGGAACCCTGGGTCAGATCATTCAACGCCCTCTGGATCGCGCAATTCTTCGCCATCATGGGCTTCGCGACATCCAATCCCATCATTCCCCTCTATCTGGCCGAACTGGGGGTGAGCGATCCCGTCGCCCTCAACTGGTGGACAGGCGCCATAAACGGCATCTCGAGCCTCGTCCTCGCCATCCTGGCCCCCATGTGGGGAGCCCTGGCCGACAGCTACGGCAGGAAGCTGATGCTCCTGAGGGCGATGATAGGCGGAGCCGTCATCATGGGTCTCCTCGCCGTGACCACGTCGCCCTGGCAGGTCCTCGTCCTGAAAATTCTCCAGGGATGCATCACCGGCACCGTCGCCGCGGGCACGGCCCTCACGGCCACCATCGTTCCCGCGCCCCAGCTCGGCTACAGGCTCGGACTCATCCAGATGGCGGTCTTCATGGGCAGTTCCCTGGGACCGATGTTCGGCGGTTTCGTCACCGATCTCGTCGGTTCCAGGACCAATTTTCTCGCCACCTCGGTCCTGCTGGCCGTGGCGGCGTGGATCGTCATGAAAAACGTCACCGAAGATTTCATCCCCGCTCCCAAGACGAAGTCTTTCCTCAGGAACGCCGTTCCCGATTTCTCCATCCTGGGTTCGAACCGCTCCCTCCTCGCCCTCATGGTGGTGATATTCTTCATCCAGTTTTCCAGTTCCGTGACCGGACCCATAATACCGCTGGTCGTCCTCAGCATGACAAAGTCGATGGAGGGAACGGGGTCGCTCTCCGGGCTCATCATCGGAATGGCCGCCCTGGGCGGCGCCCTGGGCTCCGTCCTCGCCGGCAAGTATTCCGGAAAGCTGGGTTACGGGAAGGTCCTGCTCGCCTGCATCGCCGGGGCTTTCCTCTTCTACCTTCCGCAAGGCTTCGCGACCCAGCCTTGGCAGCTTGTCGTCCTGCGATTTGTCTCGGGCATCTTCATGGGGGGCACCCTGCCCACGACCAACGCCCTCCTCGCTCTCCAGGTGGAGAGGAGGAACCAGGGCGCGGTCTATGGCCTCTCCTCGGCGATGTCGAGCGGGGGCAATGCCATAGGCCCGGCGTTCGGCGCCATGGCGGCCACGCTGATAGGTTATCCGGCCGTGTTCTTCACGACGACGATACTTCTGGGGATGCTGGGAATCGGAGTGGGGCGGCAAGTGCTGAAGCCGCGCAAGGATCAGGAGGGATGAGGCGGGGCTTGGGTTTCTAGTTGGCGGCCATGGCGAACATGAGCTGGTCGGTATAGTAGCCGCTCGCGGCGGCATTGGGCACGTCGCGTATTTCGAGGGCTACCCTGAGCGGCGCGCTGTTGCTGGTTGAAGTGCCCGAGGCTACGAAGGTGAAGGTTCCGCCCTGGGCCGAGGCCGAAGAATTTCCGAAACGCAGATTGTAGGATATCGCGGCATCGCTGGCGCCCGTGGGATCCCGGAGGGAACCCCCGTTGGCCGAATAGACATTGACCGAATAGTAGGTTGCCACGTTGGAGATGAGCCTGGCGTTTCCCAGGTCCAGGGTGGCACCACGCCTTATCTCGAAGCGGGATCCGCCGCCGGCATAGCTCGCGTCGTCGCCTTCCGTGCCGTCGCCGGGAATGTAGCCGGCTATGCCGGCTGTCGCGTCCCGGGAGAAATCGAGCGAGAGGCGGAGCACGGCGGGGATGACGGCCACGAGGCGGACGGAGACCGAGGCGCCGGCGGCTTTCGCCTGGGCAGGGAGCCCCGCGAGCGCCGCAGCGAAGAGTACGGTGGAAATAGCCAGCCGCCTCCAACCTTTCACGTTTTCCCCTCCATCCTTCCGATACTTCAAGTA
>CAZRYP010000072.1:0-7186 GCA_964604295.1 uncultured Treponemataceae bacterium | reverse complement strand
AGTATATTCCCGGGGCGGCATTCCAGGAGAAAGCGAATCGGTCGCTTTAGGCCTATGGTGAGGGATTTAGGGCTGTCTGGAGGGGAATTATCCGCCCGGTATCTCCAAAATCTCCAAAGACTGTGCCGTGTGGAAGGGAATTGTCAAAAGGCTCAAAATATCCAATATCTCCAGGGGAGGGGGAAATGGCGGAGAAGGGAGGGCGGGGTTGGGGCCATGAAAGGCGGCGCGGCCGTTAGGCCGCGCCGCCCGGTTTCACTTGGTTATGGAGGTGAGTTCCATCTCGAAGACGAGATAGGCGTCCGGTGGTATCACGCCGCCGATGCCCGAGGAACCGTAGGCCAGTTCGGGCGGGATGACCACGAGCCTCTTCTCGCCCTTGCGCATGGTGGAAACGACCCTGTCCCAGCCTTCGATGATGTCGCCCGTGCCGGTCTGGAACTTGAAGGGGCCGCCCGAGAGCGCGGACTGGTCGAAGACCGTCCCGTCCAGGAGCATGCCTTTGTAGATCACGGCCACGGTGTTGCCCTTGGCGGGCATGTCGCCGAATCCCTTGCGGATCACCTTCTGGAAAATGCCGTTTTCATCCTTGACCGCATCGGGCCATTTCGCGGAGATGACGGCCATGTCGGCGTCCTTCTTGGCCTGGGCTTGGGACTTGAGGGCGGCGTAGGCGGCGCTCAGTCTTTCGTCCCATGCTTTCTGGGATACCTCGAAGGCTTTGGCCGCCGAACCGAAGCGTTCGATGCGCACCTTCTTGATGGTATCGCCGGCCGCGATCGACGTGACGACCTCCATGCCTTCAGCCACCGTGCCGAAAACCGAGTGCTTTCCGTCGAGCCAGGGAGCCGCGTCCAGGGTGATGAAGAATTGGCTTCCGTTGGTGTTGGGACCGGCGTTGGCCATGGAGAGGATGCCCGGGCCGGTGTGCTTGAGCTCCGGGGAGAATTCGTCGGGGAATTTGTAGCCGGGTCCGCCCGAGCCGTTGCCCAAAGGATCGCCGCCCTGGATGACGAATCCCGGTTCCACGCGGTGGAAGACGATGCCGTCGTAGAAGGGTTTGCCCTTGGCCGCATCGAGCTTGCCCTCGGCGAGGCCCACGAAATTGCCGACCGTGAGCGGGGTTTTCTCGAATTCGAGCGAAATGACGATGTCGCCCTTCGAGGTTTCGAGGACGGCATAGAGTCCGTCGGGCCTGTCGTTGGTCTGGCATGAAGCCATGCCGGCGACAGCCGAGAAGAAAGCCAAGGCCAGCAGAATCCTGCTATGTCGTTTCATTCAGTACCTCCCGGATCGAGCGAAGCTACCATAGCAGAAAACGGCCATCTTTGAAAGGTCCGCCTGAAGGAATCGACGGCGTTCCGGCGCCCTCCGGCCGGCGCTCTCCGGCTTCATCGGCCCCGCCTGGTGCCCACGCGCCGTCCGGCCCTTGACTGCGGGCTCGGCCCGGGCAATGATGCCCTAGCGAAAAGGAAGGAGCCGGCGATGGCGGAAACGGAATACAAGAGACCCACCTGGGACCAGTACTTCATGGAAGTCTGCAATGCCATAGCCAAGCGCGCCACCTGCGACAGGGGCAGATCGGGCTGCGTGATCGCCAAGGACAACCAGATCCTGGCCACGGGCTATGTGGGCGCCCCCAGCGGCCTGCCGCATTGCGACACGGCGGGACATCAGCTCAAGAAGCTCCTCCATGAGGACGGCACGATCACCCAGCACTGCGTGCGCACCGTGCATGCCGAGCAGAACGCAATTTGTCAGGCAGCCCGCCGTGGCGCCGCCATCCAGGGAGCCACCCTCTACTGTCGCATGACGCCCTGCCGGACCTGCGCCATGATGATCATCAACTGCGGCATCGTCCGCGTGATCTGCGAACGCCGCTACCACGACGGGGCCGAGAGCGAGGAGATGTTCAGGACGGCCGGGGTGAGCCTGGAATACGTCTTCGACGAGGTCCAGAAGTACCAGAACCAGTAAGCCAGTTCCTGATTGCACAAAGCCTCCCCTTGCTTGTACAGTACGGGCGTGAGCATCAATGTCGTCTTCATCGGGGAGCTCGTCGGCAAGAGCGGCGTCTTTGCCCTCAAGTCCACCCTGCCCGAGATAAAAGCCCGCTACAAGCCTGATTTCATCATAGCCTCGGCCGATTCCGTCACCGGGGGCGCGGGTATGGGCGTGCAGCACGCGGTCTACCTGCGAAAGCTGGGCATCGACTGCCTCACCGTGGGCGATTGCGCCTATTACAAGGTCGACATGACTGAATTTTACCCGAAGGCCGGCTGGGTCCTGCGTCCGGCGAACTACCCCTATGAGAATCCGGGGAGGGGATGGAAATTCTTCCAGACTCCCGCCGGAAAACTGGCGGTGATCTCACTTCTGGGCCAGGCCGGATTCCCCCGCGTCCATGCGGAAAATCCCTTTCCCACGGCCGACCGGCTGGTCGAGAGGATCAAGACCGACACAAAAGCCATCATCGTCGACTTCCACGCCGCCACGACGGCCGAAAAGCTCACGCTTTCGAGCTACCTGGACGGAAGGGTTTCGGCCGTCGTGGGAAGCCACTGCAAGGCTCTCACGGCCGACGCTCGGGTCATGAAAAACGGCACGGCAGCCATTACCGATTCGGGCAGGACCGGCAGTATATTGTCCGTGGGGGGAATGGATCCCGACGCGAGAGTCCGCGAATTCATGACCGCGGTCCGGGTCTGGGAAGGCGACGGGACTCTCGGGCTGGAAGTCCAGGGCTGCTTTTTCCGGATCGGCGATTCGGGGCTGGCCGAATCCATGGAGAGCTTCCGGATCCCCTGCAAGGAGAAACTCGATGAGAGAGACGGGAACGGTCAAGAAGATAGAAGGTAAATTCCTCAGCGTCGGCATAGAAATGCACGAAGGCTGCGAATCCTGCATCAACGGGGCCTGCAAGGCCGGCAGGAGCGCCCTCAAGGCCTACAACCCGCACGACATCGATGTCATGGAAGGCGATATGGTGGAAATAGAGATACCCGGAGCCGAACAGGCCAGGGGAGCCTTCTGGGTCCTCGGCTTTCCGCTGGCTGCGCTCTTTGCCGGATACGGCCTCGGCAGGCTTCTTTTCCCCACGGCGAGCGAAGGACCGGCGGTGGCCTCGGCCGGTCTCCTTTTCGTGATAGCCCTGGCTGTCGGCGTCCTCGTGCAGAAGGGCCGGAGCCTGGAGTCCCTGCCTGTCGTGACGAGGAAGTGCGGCGGCTGAAATCGACATGGCTGAAATTGGCGTTTGACTCCCCTCTCGATCGGTGGAATAATGTCAGATGGCCAGCGTCGCTGGCGGTTGCTGACAATCCAAGCTGATGGAGATGGGCGGATGAAAAAATCATTTACCTTCTGTATGGCTACGGTGCTGCTTCTCGCTACGGCCATCGCCGGCGCGGCGCCGAAGTCCGAGGATTTCTTTTCCGTGTACGCGGGAGAGCTGACGACGCTCAATTACCTCGTCGTAGCCGCGGAAAACGAGCATTCGGTCATCGCCAATGTCGTGGATGGCCTCGTCGAGTACGACAAATACGGCGTCCTGGTTCCTTCCCTGGCCACCGAGTGGAGCAACTCGGCCGACGGCAAGACCTGGACCTTCACCCTGCGCAAGGGCGTGAAGTGGGTCGACAACAAGGGCAAGGATTACGCGGAGGTGGTGGCCCAGGACTGGGTCGATTCCGCGAAGTATATCTTCAATAAGAAGAACGCTTCCCTCACGGCCAAGATCGCCTATGACGTCATCAAGAACGCCAAGGCCTATTTCGAGGGAAGCCTCACGGATTTCAGCCAGGTAGGCGTGAAAGCCCTGGACAAGTATACGGTACAGTATACGCTGGAAAAACCCGTTCCCTATTTCCTCAGCATGCTCACCTATGTCTGTTTCCTCCCTGTCAACGGCCAGTTCCTGGCCAACGCGGGCAACAGGTTCGGCACCGACAACAAGACAGTCCTGTACAACGGCGCCTATATCATCGACAACTTCGAGCCCCAGGTCGGAAGAAGCCTCGTCCGGAACGACAAGTATTGGGACAAGGACCAGGTCTACATCAGGAGACTCAACTACAAGTACAACAAGGAAGCCAGCACCCTCGGCCCCGAGCTCTTCCTCCGCGGGGAGATTTCCTCGGTCGCCATACCGAGTTCCCTCATCGATTCCTGGATGAAGGATCCGGCCAAGAAATCCATCGTGAGGCCGGCGGAAACATCCTCCTATACCTATTTCTACGCGCTCAACTTCAACCCTGCCTTCGAAGCCCAGTATGAACCCGAGAACTGGAAGCTCGTCGTCAACAACAAGAATTTCAGGAAGTCCCTCTTCCACGCCCTCGACAGACGCGCTGCCATGATCACTGCCGAGCCCTACGCTCCCGAAAGGAGACTCCAGAACGCGATCACCCCGCGCAACTTCGTCAACGCCTCCGGCAAGGATTTCGTCGACATGGGCGACCTGGCCAAATTCTCGAAGACGGATTCCTTCAACAAGACCCTCGCGGCGGAATTCAAGGCCAAGGCCATGGGTGAACTCGCCGGCAAGGCGAAATTCCCGGTTAAGATCATGATGCCCTACAACGCGGGAGCCACGGACTGGACGAACCGCGCCCAGGTCGTCGAGCAGCAGCTCGAAAACCTCCTCGGCAAGGATTACATCGATGTGATCCCCGTCTCCTTCCCCGCCACGGGCTTCCTGGGCGCGACTCGCCGCAAGGGCAACTACGCCCTCCAGGAATGCAACTGGGGTCCCGACTACGCCGACCCCGAAACCTACACCGATCCCTTCGTGACCGGCTCCAACTACAACTGGCCGGAAAAGGCCGAGGGCTACAAGCAGGCGAACGGCAAGACCGTCTATGAAAACATGGTCGACGCCGCCAAGGCGGAAGTCGTCAACATCGCCAAGCGCTACGAGCTCTTCGCCAAGGCCGAAGCTTATTTCATCGGCGAAGCCTTCGTGATTCCCTATGCCATCGGCGGCGGCGGATTCACGGCATCCAAGCTGGAACCCTTCTCCTATCCCTTCGCGCCCTTCGGCATGTCCTATCTCAAGTTCAAGGGACAGACAGTCATGCAGAAGCCGCTCTCCACCGAAGCCTACAACAAGCTGAAAGAGACCTGGGAGACGGAGCGCGGGGAAGCCCTCAAGAAATCCAAGTTCTAGGACGGCGCAGCGTTTGCTTCGCGATCTCGGCGCGGGCGGGGGAAACCCCGCCCGCGCCGAGATGATGGGCATGGAGAGCCAATGATCCGGTACATTCTCAAGAGGTTTTCGCAATCCCTGGTGACGCTCTTCATCGTCGTCTCCCTCGTGTTCCTATTGATGCGCCTCCTCCCCCTCGAAGGCTATTTCGGCGACGGCTACGACAAGCTGTCCGATGAACAGAGGGTGGCCGTCCTGGACAGGATGGGTCTTCTCGACCCCTGGTACGTCCAGCTTGGACGCTTCTATGTGCGGCTCTCGAGGGGCGACCTGGGCACGTCCATAATCTACAGGCGCGATGTGCCCGTCACCGAAGTCATCGCTCCCAGGATCCCCTATTCCATGTATTTCGGCGTCACCGCCACATCGCTCGCGCTTGCCGTCGGCCTCACCCTCGGTGTCTTCATGGCGCGCAAGAAGGGCCAGACCCTGGACAAGGCGGGAACGGCCTATATCGTCCTCATCAACGCCGTTCCCTCGGCCGTGTATCTTCTCTTCATACAGCTCTACGGAACAAGTCTCTTTTCCCTCCCCATTCTCTTCGACAAGTACCGCCCGAAAAGCTGGATACTTCCGGCCATCTCCCTCTCCCTCGGCGGCATAGCGGGCTACGCCATGTGGATACGTCGCTACATGGTGGACGAGCTCAACAAGGACTACATCAAGCTCGCCAGGGCCAAGGGCCTTCCCGAGAAGCTCATCATGGTGCGCCACGTCATGCGGAACGCCTTCGTGCCGATGGCCCAGTATCTCCCCGCGGCCATTCTCTCGACCATATCGGGATCGATCTACATCGAATCCCTCTATTCGATCCCTGGCATGGGCGGTCTCCTCGTCGATGTCATCCAACGTCAGGACAATCCCATGGTCCAGGCCCTGGTGCTCATATTCTCCTCGGTGGGCATAATCGGTCTTTTCCTCGGGGACATCCTCATGGCGGTATTCGACCCGAGGATAAAGCTCGTGAAAGGGGAGGGATCGCGATGAGCGACACCGCAAGGAAAGGCCGAATCCGCGCAGTGAAAAAGGAGGCCTTCAGGAAGCCTCTCCCCGAGGCGATCGATCCTTCCCTCTTCGGGTTCGCCGATTTCGACGAGAACGCCGGCGAGAGGATTGGATACTCCGATTATTCCTACTGGCGGTCCACCCTGAAGGTATTCCTCGGAAACAGGATGGCCGCGATCCTCCTCGTCGTCCTTTCCTTCCTGCTCGTCTTCACCTTCGTACAGCCTCTCCTGCCGGGGCAGAATTCGCCCACGAAGATCAACATCGCCCCCGCCACCAGCGTGCAGATGCGCAACAGGCTTCCCGATTCGACATACTGGTTCGGCACCAATTCGATTGGACAGGATCTCTGGGCGAGGATTTGGAGCGGCACGAGAACGAGCCTTCTCATAGGGCTCATCGTCGGTTTCTTCGAGATGGTGGTAGGCATCGTGTACGGGGCGCTCTGGGGCTATGTGCGCAAGCTCGACCGGGTGATGACGGAAGTGTACAACGTCCTCAACAACATACCCACGACGATAATACTTCTCCTCATGGCCTACATCCTGAGGCCCGGATTCAGGACCATGATCATAGCGATGTGCATCACGGGATGGCTGGGACTTGCCCGCTTCGTGCGGAACCAGATCGTGATAATAAGGGACAGGGAGTACAACCTGGCCTCGCGCTGCCTCGGCACGCCGACCGGGAGAGTCATAGGGAGGAATCTCCTTCCGTACCTCGTGTCGGTGATCATGCTCCAGACGGCCCTGTCCATACCCGGCACCATCGGCTGGGAGGTTTTTCTCACCTACATCGGGCTGGGCCTGCCGGTGAGCATTCCCTCCCTGGGCAACCTCGTGAACGAAGGCCGCCTCATCATGATGTCGCCGGATCTCAGATACCAGCTCATATTCCCCACGATCGTGCTCTCGATCATCACGATCTCCTTCTATGTGCTCGGCAACGCCTTCGCAGACGCGTCCGATCCGCGCAACC
>CAZRYP010000071.1:0-10167 GCA_964604295.1 uncultured Treponemataceae bacterium | reverse complement strand
GGGAGTTTCGTGTAGTCTATGAAGGGCGTGGCGACGACAACGGCGACGTCGTCGTCGGGATTGTAAGCCACGAGGTTGACATACCCGGGATGGGCTCCGCTGTGTCCCATCCCAATGATGGTGTCGCTGATGCCCAAGGCGTAGCTGCCGTTTCCGGCGGGCACCGTGGTCATCCGCTCTATCTGTTTCGCTTCGAGAGGTCCTCTTCCCGAGAGGAGGGCGCGTATCCAGCGCGCCATGTCGGCGGGGGTGCTTATGATGTTTCCCGGACCTACCTGCGAGGACATGTTGTCCTCGGTCATATCGAAAAACCCGGTTCCATCGCTGACATGTCCGGGCATATAAGGCTGGGGAAGGCCGGTATCGTTTCCGTTCCAGGGCGCCGATGTCCGTTCGAGATGGAGCGGTTCCCAGAAATTGTCCGCGAGAAATCGGTCATAGCTCTGGCCCGACGCGCGTTCGACTATTTTCGCGAGCAAGGTATAGCCTGTATCGCTGTAATGGTATTCCTTGCCCGGCTCTCCGGTCGCGAGCTTGTTGGCGGCGACCACGCCCATGAGTTCATCCGCGGTGAACTGGTGATCCTCTTCGCCCAGCTCGCCGTACACGTAGTAGTTGTAGTACTGGCCGGCATAGGGATAGGCGCTCGATTCGGGTATGGGGTTGTTGAAAACGTCGAAGATCCCCGCCCTGTGCGACAGGATTTGACGTATCGTTATGCGATTCTTGTAGGGGATCGCGTAATTCGGCGAATCGGCGAGGTAGGGCACATCGGTTCCGGGGATCATGTCGGTGAGGACATCCTCGATATCGATCTTCCCCCGCTGATCGAGGAGCATTATGGATGCCGCGGTGAAGGTCTTGCTCACCGAGGCTATCCGATAGCGCCAATTCTCGCCCGCGCCTGCAGGAAGCCCCGCCATGGCCGCCGCGCTTCCTCCGGGAGTCTCGAGGCGGACCAGGATTCCCGCCCCCTCGGGCAGGCCGTACGCTTCCTTGTAGGCCGCGTACTTTTCCGACACCATCGCCTGGATGAGAGGTTGCGCGACGCCTATTTGAATTTTATTTCCCTCGTCCGCGGAGGCGAAGGAAAGGGTCAGAAGGCAGAGAAAAAGGACGCTCGGGGATCCGGCTTTCATGATTCCTCCCTTGGATGGGCTCGCTGGAGGCTCAGCTCCGCCGAGCAGCCTCGGTCCGGGTCAGAAAATCATCGACTACCGCTTTGAAGATCCCAGGCCGCTCCAGGTGATGCAGGTGGGAAGCCCCGGGAATCACCGCCATGCTTGCGTCGGGGAAAGCCGATTGATATTCCTTCACCGTCCTGGGATCCGCTTCGTCGTCGTCCCCGCATATGAGGAGCACGGGAATCGCGAGCCGGGGCAAATCGGGGACAAGGTCGAGGCCACTCAAGGTTCCGGATATCGTGAACTCGCTCATGCCCCACATGGAATGGTAGACATCGGGATTGAGGCGGGAAAATGCGTCCTGAAGATAATCGGGCCAGGGGGAAAGCCGGCACACATGCCGCGCGTAGTACTCCATCATGGCGTCTTCATAGGCTTTTCCGAAGTCGCCGCTACGTTCGCCTGCTTCGATGGCATCCCTCGCCGCCTTGGGCATGCGCGAGATATTGGCTCTCTGGTCAGCGTCCCAGCGGGCCGTGCTCAGGTAGGGGCCGCAGAGTATCAGGCCCTCGAGGCCATCCAATCCATGCCGCAGCGCGTAGGAGCAGGCAAGGGCCGTGCCCCAGGAAAAGCCCATGAGGTACAGGGAAGTCAGTCCCAGGCGCAGGCGCACTTCGGCCAACTCTTCCACGTATCGTTCAACGCTGTAGCAGGTCGGGTCCGGCGCCCTGTCGCTCCTGCCGCAGCCGAGCTGATCGTAGAAGTAGACGGGCCTTTTTTCGGCGAGGTCGCTGACGACCTGGGGCATGCTCAGGAATCCCGGGCCGCCATGGAGAGCCAGGATGGGCGTAGCCGCCCCGCCTTCCCCGTAGGCCGAATACCAGATTCTCCCTTCGTCGCGTTCGATGAAGCCTTCACGCATAGATAGCGATTCTACCGCCGATTTCCCCCGCCCGCCACCGATTTCGTCATGGATTTCGTCATAGTATGTCGATTCCGGAAGCGGACTCAGAACGCTATCTCGAAGGAGACATATATCCCCTTCGGGGATTCCCGGCTCACCTTCACTTCCCTCACCCAAGCTTCGGAAGGGCCTACCTTGAGCCATGCCAGGAATTCCCCGAGGGCCGCTTCCCCGCCTTCGGCCCAGACCTCGACGGTGCCGTCGTCGGCGTTGCGCACCCATCCCCCGACCCCGAGCGCGCGTGCCTCCCTGAGCGCGGAGTAGCGGAAGCCCACGCCCTGGACCTCGCCCTCGACGATGACATGGATGGCTTTCATGGTTCCCCTCCCTCGCGGGTCGTAGCGAGGGCCGTAGCGCGGGCCGAGCCCTGCCTCGTCCCCCTTTCCTCCAGTTCTCGCTCCACGGCCAGATAGAGCCTGTTCTTCTCGGGCGGAGGGAATACCTCGATCGAGGCTCCGGGAAGGAAATCGGCGCTGAGCCGCATGACTTCGACCTCGGGTGCGAGGAGTTCGAGGCAATCCGCCAGGAGCCCCGGAAGACGCGAGGGGTGGAGTGGCGCGAATTCGCCCGCGGGATACCGGCGAGCCAAGGCCGAGCCGACGGCGAGGCGCAGATCGTGGAACTTCACGCCTTCCAGCCCGCAGTAGCCGGCGAACTTCACCGTCTCCAGCATGTCCGCCCGCCCCTCGCCGGGGAGGCCGAGGATTATGTGGACGGAGCGCCGCAGGCCGAACGATCCCGCGATGGCCGCTGCGTCGGCGTACTCCCGCGAGCCGTGCCCCCTGTTGATGCGCCTCAGCGTCCTGTCGCTGGAGCTCTGCAGGCCGAATTCCAGCCAGACTTCCAGGCCCGATGCCGCGTAGGAAGCCAGGAGGCCGGCCTTTTCCGCGTCGAAGCAGTCGGGGCGCGTGGACACGACGATGCCGCGGAGAGAGCCCGGGGCGAGACGCCCGAGGGCGTCCACGGCCCTGCCGTAAATCTCCTCCAGCGCTTCGGGGGGGAGGTTCGTGCAGGAATATGCCTGGAAATACAGGAAGAAGAGGCGTGCGCCATAGCGCCGGCGCGTGAATCCCACGGCCCGCTCGATCTGTTCCTCGAGATCGGTGACCAGCCGGGGGCCTTCGTGCTGGTAGGTCGCCAGCCCGGCCTCGGGCGAACAGAAGGCGCATCCGCCCCTTCCCCGCCCGGATTCCCGATGCGGACACGTGAAGCCCGCGTCGATGCCGAGCCGCCACACCTTTTCCCCGTGACGTTCGGTGAGGCGGTCGGCATGCCGGTTGAATCTCGATTCCATGAATACTCCGATTCTGCGGATCGCTTGCCAATCTTCGGCGGGCGCTATATCGTCTCAGCATGGCGCCGGCAAGGAAAGGCTTCTCATTCCATCTTCTCAGATACGCGGCCGCGATGGCAAGCCTGCTGGCATTCTCCTGTTCCTTCCTCGACAGCAAGCCGGCCCTCCTCTGGACCGACACCCCGGAAATCCTGATCGCCGCGGAGATGTTCAACGCGTCCCGGAGCCGCCAGCTCATCGAGGTACATTACGTGGAAAACCTGGCCGGGACCCTGCGCCGGCCCGTGGAGGAAGGCGGCATTGTCCCGTCCATCGTCATCGGGAAAGGCCTGAGGACGAAGGCTCTCGACCGGTATTTCCAGTCGGCGGAGAATGTCTTCGGGGAGCTCGTCCTCCCGAAGGACATCTTCTACCTCGCCCTTCTGGAAGGGGGGAAGGAGGGAAGCAGGCAGGTACTCATCCCCGTGAGCTTCAACCTCATGCTCGTCATGGGCCGGAAGGAATCCACCCGTCCGAGCGGCATGGCCGAACTGGATCTGCCGCCCGCGAACAGCGGGGCCATCACGATGGAGGAGATCCAGCGGCGCGCCGTCCTCTTCAACGGGATCACGAAGGAGAGCGGCGAACGCATGGGCTTTTCGCCCCGCTGGCCCGACAGGGAACTGCTCTACCAGTGGATTCAGCTGACGGGCGCGGATTTCGGGGAAGCCAGGACGGCGCAGGACAGGAAGAACTCGAATGGCGAAGCCTTTCCCGTCACGTGGAATCCCGATGGGATCGAGAACGCCGTAGCCCTTCTCCGCGCCTATGTCCGCGACGTGAACGGCTCGGTGGCCGCCGAAGACGCCTTTGCCTTCAAATACCTCTTCGCCCCGGGCTACAAGAATGTGGAAGCGGGAAAAGTCCTCTTCGCGGCGATGGATTCGGCGGCTTATTTCACCCTGCCGCCGGTGGCCCGCTCCAGATACGAATACCGGTACTTTTCGGAAAAGGAGAGGCTGGCCGTCCTGGAGGACATCCGCTACGCGGGCATTCCCCGGCGCGCGCCCAACAAGGAGACGGCCAGGCAATTCCTCCGGTGGCTCTTCAATCCCGGGCATCAGAAGGATATCCTCGAAAAGTCGCGGGGGCTTCGAATATCCGAGAGCGCCTTCGGCGTCGCCGGAGGTTTTTCGTCCATCAGGTCAGTCACCGAGGATGTCTACCCCTCCTACTACACCGACCTGTTGGGACATATTCCGCCCGAGGACATGGTCCTTCCTCCTCGTGCTTTCCCCGACTCCTGGGAGAAGATCAAGGCTGAAGTAATCCTGCCGTGGCTGGACGAGATAGCCGGCAAGGAAGCAGAACCGGCCGCCAACGCCGAACTTTTCTCGCGGATGAAAGCCTACCTCGACAGAAATCCCGATTTCCGCCCGTAAGCCGATTCAAGGGGCGCTTTCGCCGAATTCTCCAAGCACTTCCGCGAATTCGGCCACCGTCGAGCAGTGGACGGCCCTCTTGCGGAGCGCGGCCCCCTTCGGCCTGCCCTTGGAATAGGCGCAGAAATGCTTCCTGAATTCGACGCAGGCGGTCTTCTCCCCCATGAAACGGACGGAGCGCTCGAGATGCCTGGAGGCTATGGCGGCCACATCGGCGTCGGTGAAGGCGGGAGGATTCCTTCCCTCCCGGAGGGCGGCGGCCTCGGCGAAGATGAAGGGATTGCCCATGGCGCCACGGGCTATCATCACGCCTTGGCAGCCGGTTTCGGCGAGCATCCGCAGGGCGGCCCCCGCATCGAAGACGTCGCCCGAACCGAAGACGGGAATGCCCGAGGGAGCAAGGGCGGAGACGAGGGAGGCTATGGAAGTCCAGTCGGCCTTGCCCGAGTATCCCTGAGCCTTCGTCCTTCCGTGGAGGGTGACCGCCGCGGCTCCCGCCTCGACGGCGGCTCCCGCAGTCTCCAGGAAGTTGATCGAGGCATCGTCCCAACCCATGCGGATCTTGACGGTTATGGGGACGTCGGCGGCTTCGCGCATCGCGGCCACGATCTCCCCTATGAGCCGGGGATTTCTGAGGAGGGAGGATCCGGCGCCGGTGCGTACGATCTTGGGCACGGGGCAGCCGCAGTTGAGATCGATGACGACAGGTTTGTACGCTGAGACCATGGCCGCGGCGCGGGCGAGCGTCTCGGGATTCGTCCCGAAGAGCTGGATGGCATAGCTTTTTTCAGTTTCGGCCCGCTCGAGGAGGAGCCTGGTCTTGGGATGGTTCCTCGTCAGGGCTTCGGAACTGACCATCTCGGTATAGCAGAGCGAGGCTCCCAGCTCCTGGCAGACGGATCGGAAGGCGGCATCTGAGTAACCGGCCACGGGGGCGAGAAAGAAGGGGTTGTCGAGGCGCAGGCCCCCGAGAAGGGGGCCCGCGCCCCTCGACTCAGGGCTCGAGCCTGAAGAATCTGCAGGCATTCTGATAGGTGGTCTCGGCCGCCTCCTCGGGATCCATCTGGAGGATTTCCGAAAGGAACCACACGGTCGAGGGAAGGTATTCGGGCTTGTTCCGCTTGCCGCGGTATTCGGCGGGCACCATGAAGGGAGCCTCGCTCTCGACGAGTATCCTGTCGAAGGGCAGCATGGAGACGGTTTCGTGGAGGTTGCGCGCGTTCCTGTAGGTCAGGTTCCCCGCGAAGGAGAAATAGACATTGAGCCCCGCGGAAAGGACCCGGTCCGCGTACTCGGCATCCTCGGAATAGCAGTGGAGGACTGCGCCTGCCGGCGGCATCCTGTCGCGCAGCACTTCGAGGACATCCCTCCCGGCTTCGCGGTTGTGGATGATGACGGGGAGGTCGAGACGGGCGGCCATCTCGAGCTGGTCGATAAAAAGCTCTATCTGGGTGCGTCTGTCGCCGTATTTGTGGAAATAGTCGAGGCCGATTTCCCCGATCGCGATGACGCGGGGGAGCTTGACGGCAGCCTCGACCGTGGACTGCCAGTCCCTGCCCGGGTTCTGGACTTCGGATGGCGAGACGCCAACCGCGTGGAAGACATGCTCGGCCGGCTTCAGGTTCTCGTAGACCTGCTTGAAGTCGACGAGGCTGTTGCAGATGCTTATGATCCTGCCAACGCCTGTCTGTTTCGCTTGCTGGCAAACCAAGAGTTGTTCGATCGGGTCATCGAATATAAGCCCGATGTGGGCATGAGTGTCGAAATACCTCATCTGTCTTCCGTTAAAAAAATGGTGGGCAGCCCGTACGGGCAACCTTCAATGTACCATGCGAAAGTTTCAACGTCAACGTTTATTTTAAAATAACAATATTGTACTCACATCCTGAACTCATCGTCCAGGCCAGAGAACCTTGCCTTCACGGTCGATCCAGGTCCAAGAGCCCGAAGCCAGTTTCACCTGGGCGAATCCTTCCGGCTTGAAGGAACGGGCATCCAGGTACTGGGCAGGGATGGCGAACTGTCCGTTTCGATCGAGGTAGCCCCAGAGATCCCCTTCCCGGACCGCTGCCAAGCCCTGGGAGAAGGAAAGAACCTGACGATATATACCATCGAAGGCGACTTGTCCGCTCTCGCCGATGAATTGCCAGCCTTTATCATCCTTGACCGCCGCCAGGCCTTCCGAAAAGGGCCGGCCTTCATCCCAGGGCCCGGCCTCGACATAGACCTCCCCGTCCCAGCCGAGGTACACAAGGTATTCCCAATCTTCCACGCACGCCAGCAAACCCTCGCTGAAAGTATAGGGGTAGAGTGCCGTGCGGATATCCCCATCCAGATCGAAGGCTGTCTTTCCCGATGTGTAGATGAAGCTTTCCCAGGGAATGTAGTCATCGAAAAAGACGTATGCCAGGCCATCGGAAAAATCCCCTGCCCCGTCGTACTCCGGGCTTACCCTCCACACCCCCAGCAGGTCCACGAATCCGTAAGATCCGTTCCGGGATTTGGCCGGGGCATAGCCCTCGGAAAAATCTCCCATTTCCACAAGGCTGGGAGGCATGAGAACCGAGCCATCGACGCTGACCAAGCCGTACAAGGTCTTGCCCTCCCGGCTCTCCTTTATCCGTACGACGCCCCGGTTCAAATCCTGCCCCGGGAGGATTTCGTATTCCCCCAGGGCCAGGCTGAGCTCTCCGAGCGAATCCACGATACCGGTTTCGCCCTTCGCTCCTCGTATCAGGGCGTACTCGTGGAAAAAGGGCGAGGCTATATTCCATTCCGGCGAAGATACCAGCTCCCCTCTCAGATCGCGGAATCCTATCCTGCCTTCCTGAGCCTGGGGTATGGGCGACTGGAGAATGGTGTCGAGATAGACGATTCCCTTGAGTCCAAAGCCCTCTTCCTCGCCCCAGGAGTTCACCAGGCCCATATCGCCCGCCTGAGTCATGACGGGGAAGTAGGCCTTGCGTAAAGCGAAACTGGAGGCGGTCGAATCTTCGGTCAGGATTCCTTCTTTCCAGAACCCTTCCACCACCCCGCCCGAGGGCGAGTAGCGGGTCCCGAAGCCATTGGGCTTTCCTCTTTCCCAGAAGCCGACATAGATGACCCCATCGGCGTAACGATAGGCGCCCCATCCATAGGAACAGCCGCCATGGATGGGTCCCGCCATGATCGCGGTGTGGTAGAGCCCGAGGAATCGAGGCAGTATGGACATTTTCCCGCCGGACCCGAAGCCTATCCGCCCTGAGGACCAGGGTTCGTAGGGCATCTCATAGACCTTGCGCCTATTTATGGAGAACTCCAGGCTGGAACCTCTCCGATGGATCGAGAGCCGGTTCCTGGCTTCGTAGCAATAGATATTGTCGCTCATGGTCCAGGGGACAAGTTCCTTTTTCTCTCCCCCGACGGTTCGGGAGATGGAATAGAATCCGTTGGCGGCGAGGCCGAACCAGAGGTAGTCCTTCCCCGCCACGTCACAGGCAAGACCGTAGGCATAGCCCTCGTCCCCGGATATCCATTCGATTTCCGCCTCCACGAAAAAATCCCTGGCCAGGTCCAGGTCGAAATCCTGGGCGAGAAAATCTATGGCGCTTCGGGAGCTGTGCTTGAGGAGATAGCCTGAGCCCGCGGATCCTCCCAGTTCGGCGAACTGGCCGGCAAGATTCCTGGACGAGATGAGCCAGTCCTGGTTCTTCTCGTTGAGCCGGGATTCGAAAACCGTCGTCCGGAGCGAGGGGAGCTCTGTTTCCTCTCCCGTCATGGTCCGTTCTTCCAGCAACACCACCGAATCCACGGTTACTGTCTGAGCCCCCGAGAACGTGAAGCCGATGCTGGCCCCGGAGTAGCTTTCGTAGGGCAGGCTTTTGATTTCTACCCGGTTGATGGAAAAGACGAGCTGCCGCCCCACCCGGGCGACCCGGAGCGAGTTGTACATACCCCGGCCGTTGATCACCGAGGCGGCGGTCCAGGGAACGATAAAGTTGGCTTTTCCGTTCTCCATTTCCAGCATGGCATACTTGCCATGCTGGGCCACGAGGAATTGGTAGTAATGGTCCTTGTCCTTGAAATCCCAGATGATGCCCGCATAGTCTGTCGAGGTGGGCGAATCCGATTTTATCCTCGTGTCGAGTATGTAATCCGATTCCCGGCGGATGGGGAATCCATGGACGCTCCACCGGCCGCCCTTCTTGCCTGTCAGGGAGTAAGCGCCGCCGGAGATTTCATACTTGTAGTCTTCAGTCTCTCCGAGCGTCCACTTGTCGTTGTTGTCCATGAACTCTTCCCGCCAGGAAAGGGTTGGCGAGGCGGCAAGAGGCATCGAGAGAAAAAAAAACCCGACGATCGCGAGAACAGGAATACTTTTTCGCATCGGCATCATGCGCCAATAGTAAAATAGTCCGGATCGATTTTCCACTCCAATTTTGCCTGGCGGCTCCGCGGAGAAGAAATCGTGGCCCGGATTACATGCGAAACTCTTCACCCAGATAGAGGCTCCGCGCGTTCTCGTCGCCGAGGATGGCTTCCCTGTCGCCCGATACGATTATCTGTCCCAGGTGGATGATGTAGGACCGGTCGGTGATGTCGAGGGTATCGCGCACGTTGTGGTCGGTGAGGAGGACGCCGATGCCGGCCGCCGAGAGCCTTTGGACGATCTTCTTGATCTCGTGGATGGCGATGGGGTCGATGCCCGTGAACGGTTCGTCCAGGAGGAGAAACTTGGGCTCTATGGCCAGGGCGCGCGCGATCTCCGTGCGGCGCCGCTCGCCGCCCGAAAGCGTGTAGCCGGGCTGCTTCGCCAGCCTCTCGAGGCCGAATTCCTCCATGAGGGTCCTGGCCCTGGCGCGGCGTGCCGGTCCGTCGAGACCCGCGCGCGCCTCCAGGACGGCAAGGATATTCTCCTCGACCGTGAGCTTGCGGAAAATCGAAGCCTCCTGGGGGAGATAGGAAATGCCCAGCCTCGCCCTCCTGTACATTGACAGGCCGTTGAGGGGCTCGCCGTCCAGGCTTATGGAGCCCGATGTGGGATGGAGGAAACCGGCCAGCATGTAGAAGACTGTCGTCTTGCCCGCGCCGTTCGGTCCGAGAAGGCCCACGACCTCGCCCGTTCTCATCGAGAATCCGACGTCGGCCACGGCCACCTTCCGCCCGTAGAGCTTCCGCAGGCCCTCCACCTCGAGGACGGATCCGCTCAAGGGCTGGTCCCTTCCTTTTTTTTCGTCGTGATCGTGCCGCTCACCTGGCCGCCGAATTCCAGGCTGTCCATGTCGGTCTTGCCCGTCATCGTATCGGCTTCTATGCGTCCGTCGGCCGAGACGGCCACGGGGCTTCCCGAGAGCTGGAGGCTTTCGTCATCGCGGTTGTAGCGGG
>CAZRYP010000070.1:0-10178 GCA_964604295.1 uncultured Treponemataceae bacterium | reverse complement strand
AGGTGGAGCCTGGAACCCCGCGGCCCCTCTTCATGGAAGTACCCATGGGCGAGATCGTCAACGAAGGACTCTCGAGGCTGGGCGGCAAGGACGCCGGCTCCAGGGGGGCTCCGTGAAGACCTGGGACGTCGTCATCGCCGGCGCGGGCTCCGTCGGATTGCCCCTCGCGTGGCAGCTTGCCGTCAAGGGTTTCAAGGTGGCCGTCATAGACCAGGAGGCTTCCTGGGGCAGGGGCCAGAACAGGGCGGCGATCGGAGGCATCCGCGCGACTCATTCGGAAGCGGCGAAGATCAGGATCTGCCTCGAGTCCATCGGGATCGTGTCCGCCATGAGGGAGGAATACGGCCTGGACGTCGAATGGCACAGGGGCGGCTATCTCTACGTGGCCTACGACGAGGAAAGGCGGGGCGCATTCCTGAGCCTCCTCGAACTGCAGAAGAGAGCTGGCCTCGACATAGACTGGATAGGTCCCGACGAGGTGGACGAGCTCTCGCCCGGCATCAACCGCGAGGGTCTGCTGGGCGGGACATTCAGCCCTGGCGACGGCTTCGCCTCCCCCCTCATGGCCTCCACCGCCTTCCATAAGCTGGCCATGGACGCTGGAGTCGAGTTCTTCTTCAATACCAGGATCGAGGGAGTGACCATGGAGGGCGACGTGGTGGGAAGCCTTTCCTCGGCGGGACGGACCTGGAGCGCCCCCCTCTTCGTGAACGCGGCGGGGGCCGAGGCGGCCGACCTGGCCAGTCTCGCCGGCCTGGACCTGCCCGTCCACCCCGACTGCCACGAGGCCGGCGTCACCGAGCCCGTGGAGCGTTTCATGAAGCCCATGGTGGTGGACATAAGGCCCGACTCCGAATCGGGCAACTACTATTTCTACCAGGCGGGCACGGGGCAGGTGGTGTTCTGCATCACTCCCAGACCCCAGGTCTGGGGAAGGGACAAGGACTCCTCCTCCGGATTCCTGCCCCTCTGCGTGCGCAGGATGCTCGAACTCTATCCCCGCCTCCGCAACCTGAGGGTGAGGCGCACCTGGCGGGGCATGTACCCGATGACTCCCGACGGCCTCCCCATCGTCGGCTACCCCGAGAAGGCCAGGAATTTCCTCCAGGTCGCGGGCATGTGCGGCCAGGGCTTCATGATGGGTCCGGGACTCGGCAGGATACTCGCCGAGTCCATAGCCTCGGGCGGGGATTTCTCGAAGCCGGCGGGAGGCACGGACCACGGCTTCGTCTTCGAGGAACTAGCCTGCGCGAGGGGCTTCGAGCACATCGAACTCCTGAGATGACGATTCGATCCGTACCCGGCCTCATCCTGAGTTTTCTCGCTTGACTGTTTTTCCCTTTCATGACATATTCCTATTATTCCCATAGGAATTAAGGAGAAATGTCGCGATGTTCCAGGTGCCCGCAAAAACGCAGTACGCGATCCGCGCCCTGGTCCATCTGGCCCGCAGGGGCGGCGACAGCTCATCCAGGATCGCCGAAGCCCAGCTCATTTCCCCCAAATACCTCGAAGGAATCCTGAACCAGCTGAAGATGGCCGGCATCGTCGTCTCCGACAGGGGCCGTTCCGGCGGCTACCACCTGGCCCGCGAGGCTTCCGAAATAAGGATGATCGACGTCGTGAAGGCCACCGAGGGCGAAGTCCGCCTCGTGGAATGCATCGACGACAAGAATGTCTGCTCCCTGGGCTCCCTCTGCATGCCGCGCAAGTTCTGGCTCGGCCTGAAGGGCGCTGTCGACAGCTATCTTTCCTCGGTAACCCTCGGCGATCTCTCCGAAGAACCTTTCGTAGCCCTCGACGGCACACAAGGAGAATGAGTCATGTCCCAGCCCTTCGTGTACATGGATTACAACGCCACCACCCCTTTGAGGCCCGAGGTCAAGGAACTCATGGTCAAGGCCCTCGACGTCTTCGCCAACGCCTCGAGCATGCATGAGGCGGGCAGGAGGGCCAGGGCCGAGATCGAGAAGGCCAGGGCTTCGGTGGCCGCCATCGTCGGCGCCGCCGATCCCTCCTCCGTCTATTTCACCTCCGGCGGCTCCGAATCCAACAACACGGTCTTCATGACAATGTACGACCTGGGGCGCAGGAATCCCGCGCGCAGGAAGATCATCACCACCTCCATAGAACACCCCTGCGTCATGAATTCCGCCGCCTGGCTCGAAAGCGAGGGCTTCCCCGTCGTCTATCTCCCCGTCGACAGCTTCGGCCGGGTGGACATGGACGCCTACCGGAAGGAACTCGGCCCCGATACGCTTCTCGTGTCGGTGATGGCCGCCAACAACGAGATCGGCACGATCGAGGATGTGGGCGCCATCGCGAAGCTGGCGAAGGCCGCGGGAGCCCTCGTCCATACCGACGCCACCCAGGCCGTCGGCAAGATTCCCGTCTCGGTGGAGGAATGGGGAGTGGACTATCTGACCCTCTCCTGCCACAAGATCTACGGTCCCAAGGGCATCGGGGCACTCTACGTCAGGCCTCGCGCGCCCATCGTCCCCCTGATCCGCGGCGGACACCAGGAGAATGGCGTGAGGGCGGGAACCTACAACAACCTGGGCATCATGGGTTTCGGGAAGGCAGCCGAGCTGGCTCTCTCCGATCTTCCGGAATTCTCGGCCAGGGTCGGTTCGCTGCGCGCCAGGCTGAGGGACGGCCTCGTGGCGGCCATCCCCCACGTGAAGGTGAACGGCCATCCCACCGAGGTTCTCCCAAATACCCTCAACCTCTCGTTTCCCGGCGCTGAAGGGGAGTCCATACTCCTATCCCTCGACCTCGAGGGCATCCAGGTTTCCACCGGCTCGGCCTGCGCCTCGGGCAGCCTCGAGCCCTCCCATGTCCTCCTGGCCACGGGGGTGGGGCCGGGTCTGGCCCACGGCTCGATCCGCTTCTCGCTGGGAAAATATTCCACGGGGGAAGAGGTGGACCGCGTGATCCGTGCCCTTCCTCCCATAATCGAACGCCTCAGGCGAATGTCGACCGTCCCTGCCGCCGACCATGGCGCGACCGCGCGATAACAAGGAGAATGCGATGGATGCCTTCCAGTGGCTGTATTCGGATGTCGTGAAGGAACACTTCATGAATCACAGGAACGTCTTCAATCCCGACGAAGTCTTCGAGGCCGATTCCGAGGGCATCGTGGGCAACATACGCTGCGGCGACCAGATGATGTTCATGCTGAAGATACGGGACGACCTCATCACGGACGTGCGCTGGAAGACCTACGGCTGCGCCTCCGCCATCGCGAGCACTTCCATGCTCTCCGAATCCGTGAAGGGTATGAACATAAGGCAGGCATACGGCATCAAGCCCGCCGACATCGCCGCCAAGCTGGGCGGTCTCCCGGAAAACAAGATCCACTGCTCGGTGCTGGGCGACAAGGCGCTGCGCGCCGCCATCGACCAGTATCTCGACAAGCGGGGCAGGGCGGGCGAATTCAAGGGCGAGGACGCTGTCGTCATCTGCACCTGTCTCAACATCACCGACAAGGACATAGAGACGGCCGTCAAGGCCGGGGCGAGGGACTGGCACCAGCTGCAGGAAGCCACCAAGATCGGCACGGTATGCGGCGGCTGCAAGGTGAAGGCCGAGGAGCTCCTGCACGAGTTTGTCCATATCTACTCCTGACGGTCCCGCCTTCCGCGACCTCGTCTACGGGAAAGCCTCGGCCTGCTGGCGCGACCTGTCGTGGAGGAGGACTTCCGATCCCTACGCCATTCTCGTCTCGGAGGTGATGCTCCAGCAGACCCAGGTGAAGCGGGTGGAACCCCGCTTCCTGTCCTGGATGGAGCGCTTCCCCGATGTTTCCTGCGTAGCCGCCGCCTCGACCGAGGAACTGCTCGCCTGCTGGAGCGGCCTGGGCTACAACAGGAGGGCTCTGGCCCTGCACAGGGCATGCCGGATCATCGCGGCCGAGTTCGGGGCCAAGGTGCCCGCCGACGAAGCCGCCCTCCGGAGCCTGCCCGGCATAGGAGTCTACACTTCCCGCGCCATTCTCGCCTTCGCCTTCGACAAACCTTCCGTTTTCCTCGAGACAAACATCAGGACCGTGCTCCTGAAGCATTTCTTCCCAGGGGAAGAAAGGGTGCCCGACAGGGAACTCGAAAGGGTCGCGTCCGCCGTCGTCGATCTGGATTCTCCCCGGCGCTGGTACACTGCCCTCATGGACTACGGGGCCGAGATCAAGCGCGAGGAAGGCAACCACTCGGCCAGAGGGGCGGGCTACAGGAAGCAGGCGCCCTTCGCCACCTCCTTCAGGCGTCTTCGGGGAGCCATGGTGAAAAGCCTGGTGGAAAGAAAGGAAATCGGCATTGGGGAACTCTACGCCATCCTGCCTTTCTCGAGGGAGAACATAGAAAAATGCGCCAGGATCCTGGCGAGCGAGGGTTTCGCCTCCTACGACGGCGACAGCCTGAAAATCTCCCGCTGAACATCCCGGCCCCGGATGCGGATCAGGAAAACTTCACATAATTGACTTTCCATGTCGTGTAGAAGTCCTTGTTGGTCTTCCCCTTCGAAAAGGCGCCCAGCCCCGAATCCTTCACACCGCCGAAGGGCATGGAGCCATCGGTGACAGTCCCGTGGTTCACGTGCGTCATCCCGCTTTCGATATCGCGCTGGAAGCGGTAGATCCTGTCCAGGTCGTCGGTGAAAAGCGAGGCCGCGAGGCCGTATCTTGTGCCGTTCGCCCCCCTCACGGCCTCCTCGAAACTGTCCACCCTGATCACGGAGAGAACCGGACCGAAGATTTCCTCCGTGGCAGCCTCCATGTCCGGCAGCACATCGGTGATCAGCGTCGGCTCGATGAAGAATCCCTTGTCGAAGATGCCTCCCCTCAGCCTGCGTCCTCCGGCGAGGACATTGGCTCCCGCGGCCCTGGCTTTCTCGATGTGTTCCAAGATTCCCTCGCCGGCCGGGCCGTTTATCACGGGACCCATCGTGACCTCGGGGTCCATTCCGTTGCCGAGGACATGGGACTTCATCTTTTCCGCGATCCTCGACTCGAGCTCCTCCGCTTCCCCGCGAAGGACGATCACGCGGCTTATCGAAGTGCATCGCTGCCCCGAGACCGCGAAGGCCGCCTGCGCGATCTGGGCCGCGGCCGCCTCGGGATCGTGATATCCGGCCACGATGCAGGGGTTCTTTCCTCCCATCTCCAGCTGGACCTTCGCGAAGTGGCGCGCCGAGGTCTCGTTTATCCTTCGGCCGACAACGGTCGATCCGGTGAAGGTGATGCCCCGCACGAGGGGATTCGACGAGAGGGCATCGCCCATTTCCGCGCCTCGGCCGGTCACCATGTTGACCACCCCGGGCGGGAGGCCGGCTTCCTCGAAGAGCTCCATGATGAGGGCCCCCGAATGGGGCGTGTCGCTCGCCGGCTTGAATACGACAGTGTCGCCCATCGCGAGTGCGGGAATTAACTTGCGCAGCGGCGTGAGGAAGGGGAAATTCCACGGGGTGATGGCGGCGATCACGCCGAGGGGCACCCGCACCGCGACGCTGACGACGCCCGGCCTGTCGCTAGGCATGGTGATCCCCTCGAGCCTTCGGCCTTCCCCCAGGAAATAGCGGCATTCCTCGGCGCCGCGATCGGGTTCGCCCATGGCTTCCGCCAATGTCTTGCCTTCCTCCCTGCATATGGCCTCGCCGATGAGGACCCTGTTTTCGGTAACCAGCGAGGTGAAGCGATCGATATACGCTTCCCGCTTCGCCGGGTTCAGCCTGCTCCAGGAGACGAAAGCCCTGTCCGCTGATTCTATCGCCGCGGCGACATCGTCGCTGCCCGAAAGGGGGAACTCGCCAATGACATCCCCCGAATCCGCCGGGTTTCTGTCCGGCCAGTATTGTCCCGAACGGGGCTCCACCCATTCGCCGTCGATGAAGTTCCTGAACCTTTTCTGGGCGTCCATATGGCTTCCTCCCTTCCCTGGAAGAAATGTATCCGATTCGACCATATGTGTAAAATATTGAAAAATTATGATACGATAGTTTAAAGCTATCGATATGAAAGGAGAAGAGCGATGGAACTGCGCCAGCTCGAATACTTCCAGGCAGCCCTGCGGCTGGGCAACATCACCAAGGCATCGGAATCGCTCCATGTCTCCCAGCCTTCGGTGACCGTCGCCATAAAGAAGCTCGAAGCCGAGCTGGGCTTGACCTTGCTGGACAGGAGCGGCAGGAGGATCTCCCCGACGCCTGAGGGCAGGACCTTCATAGCGCGGGTGGATGCGATACTTGCCGCTGTCGGCGATGCGGCGGCGGAAATGCGGGACCACCGATCCCTCGTCAAGGGTTCGATCCGGATCGGCATTACGCCCATGATGGGAGCGGTGCTCTTCCCGAACGCGTACGCCCGCTTCCGGGACGAGTACCCCGATTTCCAGATCAGCCTCGTGGAGGAGGGTACGCTCTCGCTCCAGTCCCATCTGGAGAAGGGCGAGATAGACCTCGGCATCATGGTGGTCTCCGACTTGCCGACGGGCCTCGCCTCCCTGCCTCTCGAGCAGGGGAGGATCATGGCATGCATGAAGCCCGGCCATCCGCTCTCGGCCTACGGCGAGATCCCTTTCGGCCTTCTGAAGGATCAGCCTTTCATCCTGTTCCAGGGCGATACTTACAGCCGGCAGATGATCCTGAAGGAATGCTCGCGTTTCCGCTTTTCGCCGAATATAGCGTTCTCGTCGAGCCAGATAGGGACTGTCATGGGGTTGGTCAGGCAGGGAGCGGGGATAGCTTTCTTCATGGAGGAACTTACCAGAGGCCAGGAATCCATCGTCGTCCGTCCCCTGGCCGACCCGCTGGTGATCAGCGTGGGCCTCGCGTGGAATCCTGGACGATATATGTCCAAGGCCGCGCGGGCATTCATCGACTCGATCAGGTCCTTTTAACGAAAATGGCCGCGAGGAATTTCATCATCCCGTCCCATATCCGCCTGAACACATTGCCCCTGGGTATGTCGGAGGCGACCACGAGATCGATGGCCGAGACATCCCTCCCGCCCAAGGAGTAGATCATCCTGCCGAGCTTCCTGCCCTTCTCGAGGGGGGCATCGGCATGGGTTGGAACAGCCAGGCGTAGCCTCAGGCTGTCCACCTCGGCGCGGGGCACCGTGACCGCGTTGGCCGTGGCCGGAACGAGGTCGGCTCTTCGCGAGGCGCCGAACCATGCCCTTGGGCTCGGTATGGGCCCCGGTTCCAAGCTGGCCGTGACGAAGTTCTCGAAGGCCCAGTCCAACAGGCGCGTCGTGTCCCTGGTGCGCTGGCGTCCGCCCCCCGCGTAGGAGGAGCCCGTTCCCCCGAGGGTGACGGCGATGAAGCGGGTGCCGTCGCGGCCTGCCGTCGCCGCCATGTTGAATCCCACTTCGATGATATAGCCGGTCTTGAGTCCGTCGGCCCCGTCGTAGCTGAAGATGAGAGGATTCCGGTTGTACTGGATGATCCTGCCTTCGGGCACGAAGCCGGGAGCCCTGTGCTCCTCGCGCGGGAATTCGATGGACTTCACGGAATGAAGCTCGCCGAGGGCCTGAGGGTGGAGTTCGAGGTATTTCTTGCAGAAGAGGGCGAACTGGCGAGCGGAAACGAGGTTGAACTCTGAAAGCCCCGAGGGTTCGACGAAAAGGAGTTTGTCGAAGCCCATATCCCTCACGGTCTGGGTCATGAGGGCGGCGAAGGCCTCGTTGGAGCCCGATATCCGCCGCGCCAGGGCGTAGGCGGCATCGTTGCCCGAGACCACCGCGGCGCCCAGCATGAGGTCCCTCACGCTGACCTTCATCTTCGGATGCAGGTACATGATCGAGGAACCGTAGGGGATCACGGGGGAACAGTCCCTGGGATCGATTTCCACGAGTTCGTCGGGGGATAGCCTCCCGGCGGCGATCTCCTCGTAGGCGAGATGGAGGGTGACGAGCTTGGTGAGGCTGGCGGGCGGCAGGGAGAGATCGGGGTTCTTGGCATAGAGAAGGGTGCCCGTCGTCGCGTCGATGAGGGCGGCAGAGCGGGCGTTCACCGAGGGCGCGGGGGATATGGCCCTGTCGGCATCGGTCTGGAACTGGGGAGACTGGGCGAAAATTCCCTGAGCGAAGGCAAGAAGACACAGGGAGGCCGCCAGGACGATGTAGGCTTTTTTCATGTGGATCTATGCTCCGGTGCTCAAAAATCAGCTTGCCTGGGCGCTCTCGGGAAGGGGATCACATCCCTGATGTTGGTCATGCCGGTGATATAGAGGAGGAGCCGCTCGAAGCCCAGCCCGAATCCCGCGTGGGGCGTCGAGCCGAAGCGGCGCAGGTCGAGGTACCAGGAGTAGTTTTCCTTCCTGAGTCCCGCCTCCGCTATCCTTTTCTCCAGGAAATCGAGGCGCCACTCGCGCTCGGAGCCGCCGATGATCTCGCCGAATCGCGGCACGAGGACATCCATGGCGGCGACAGTCTTCCCGTCGTCGTTCTGCTTCATGTAGAAGGCCTTGATTTCCTTGGGATAATCCGTGACCACGAGAGGCCCTCCGACCACTTTCTCCGTGAGGAACTTTTCGTGCTCGCTCTGGAGGTCGCAGCCCCAGTAGGGCTGGAATTCGAAGACATCCTTGTGCTTGAGAAGTTCCGTCACGGCATCGGTGTAGGTCATCCGCGAGAAGGAGCCCTTCGCCACCTTGCCGAGGCTGTCGATGAGGCCGGGCTGTATCCTGGCGTCGAAAAAGGCGAGGTCCTCCGAGCAGTCGGAGAGGGCTGTCCTGACGAGATGCTGGATGAAATCCCTGGCCAGCGCGATGTCGTCCTCGAGTTCGGCGAAGGCGATCTCGGGCTCGATCATCCAGAACTCGGAGAGATGCCTCGTCGTGTTGGAGTTCTCGGCCCTGAATGTCGGCCCGAAGGTATAGACGCGGTTCAGGGACTGGCAGTAGGTCTCGACGTTGAGCTGGCCCGAAACGGTGAGAAAGGCGGGCTTGCCGAAGAAATCCTTGTCGTAGTCCACCGCTCCGCCCGAAGCGATGCGGTCCATATCGAGGGTTGTCACCTGGAACATGGCTCCGGCGCCCTCGGCGTCCGATGCCGTGATGATCGGCGTATGCACATAGTAAAAACCCCGTTCCTGGAAGAACTGGTGGACTGCGAAGGCCATCCTGTTCCTGACGCGGGCCACGGCGCCGAAAGTGTTCGTGCGCGGCCTCAGGTGGGCGAGTTCCCTGAGGAACTCGAGGGAGTGGGCCTTCTTCTGGAGGGGGTAGCTCTCGGGCGGGGCTTCGCCTATGACCCTGAGGGATGAGGCCTTGACTTCGAGTTTCTGGCCGGTGCCGGGGGAAACGACGAGGATGCCTTCGACGCTGACGCTGGCTCCGGTCGTCGTCCGCTCGAATTCGGCGGCGAGGGCGGGTTCGGCCGCCTTTTCCTGATCGAAGACGCATTGTATGTTGGCCATGCAGGAACCGTCGTTTATCTCGACGAAGACGGCCGATTTGGTCTGCCTCTTCGTGCGCACCCATCCCTTCACGGTGACGGGCCGGCCTTCGAGCTTGGACGACAGAAGTTCCTTTACGGTTGGAATCATGGGTATCTCCATTCGCGCGCGCAAATTTTGACCATGATACCCTGCCCGGTGCATAAAATCTATACGGGCGTCCCGCCTTTTTCGCGTCCCGAGTTGTCGGTCGCTCCGCCGATGTGGTACTATTGACCCAGGTTTGCTTCGGAAAAAATCGAGCGGGGTGCACGTTGAAATACAGCCTTCCAGTCGCCTATGCCCTCTGGGCCATCTCGGGCTTCGGAGCCCTCGGCCTGCACAGGTTCTATCTCGGAAAATCGGGAACGGGCTTCGTGTGGCTTTTCACCGGCGGGCTCGCGGGAGTGGGCGGAATCTACGACCTCTTCACCCTGCCGCGCCAGGTGCAGGAAGCGAATATGAGGGAAGACACTCAGGCCGCCCTGGCCATGGGCGCGGCCGCCATGAACGACAGATACGGTCGCCCGTCGGGCCTGACCTACAGGAAGGTGGAGTCGCCGGAAAAAGCCATCCTGAGGGTGGCGAGGAAGAACGGCGGACAGGTGACGCCGGGCGAAGTGGCGATCGAAACCGACATTAGCGTCGACGAAGCCCGCAAGGAGCTGGACAAGCTCGCGAGGAACGGCATGGCCGAGGTACGCGTCCGCTCATCCGGCGTCGTCGTCTATTACTTCGCGGAGTTCGCGG
>CAZRYP010000069.1:0-10218 GCA_964604295.1 uncultured Treponemataceae bacterium | reverse complement strand
CTAATACTTTCAAAAATATGTCCTCTCACGCAATAACAACCGCATGAAAGTGAATGATGGACGACGACTTGGGCATGAAGCGCTAGAATAGATCAGGATCACTTGCATACAAAGCGTCGAGGCCGGGGAAAATCCCGAAGTAGTCATTAAATCGGTCGGCTTTGAACGTGTATGCATTTACCGATGGCATTCAGCCTATCAAGAAGGTGGGCTGGAAGCCTTACGGGCAAAAAAACTTTTCGGTTCGTCGGCGAGAAGATGGTGACGGGGCCTGATCGATTTTATGCGCTCGTTTTGGGTGTGCTTAGTAGACTTCGGAAACTTCCCAAGGTCATTAGAAATATTCCCCTGTGCGCGAATCCGCAATCACCTTTCGACTTCGGACAATTCGACTCCACCGTCGATAACATCTCCGAATACATTGAACATTTCGAGAAGAGGTTTTTATGCCTTAGGTATGCAGATATTTGTTCAGGGCTCCATTGTCGATTGAGAAGCCGAGCAATGAGGGTCCGGCATTCCTGAGGGAATTGTGATCCTCTACGAGAACGCCTTCGCCGTGCTAGAGAGTATGAATGAGCAATAAAAGCAGCATAGTAAGCAGTTGTTAGGAGAATATTCCGTTTCAGATCTCTGTAAAGGGTGCTGGAGGCGCGATCAAGTTCCTTCGCTATTCCAGGTATTGGGGCACCTCTGGCTTTCAAAATGGAAAAGAAGTATCGTTCTTCTTGGGAAAGCTGTGAGTGGTGTTTCATTGAATTTAGCGCGCCGGAGTCCGAGGTTGCGAGATTCCATCGAATAGTATCCGATGAGTATATGAAAGGAGTCGCGGCATGAAAGTATACGAAGGTACAGTCGTCACCTGCGACGCCGCGGGCGGAGTCGCCAAATTCCTCGCGGAGGACGGAGGCAAAATCGCCTTCGTGGGCGATACCCTCCCACGGGAATACGCCGCGGCGCCCAGGGAGGAGCTCGGCGAAAGGGCTCTCCTCCCTGCTTTTGGGGATACCCACATCCACTTCATGTCCTATGCGCTCTTCTCCGCCGGGCTCGACGTTCGCTCCGGACGGACCCTGGCCGACATCAAGGATGTCATAGCCGATTTCGTCCACGACCGCTCGCCTTCCTTCGTCCTCGGCTTCGGCGCTTCGGCGCACAACGTCAAGGAAAGGCGACTGCTTTCCAGGGCGGACATGGACGCGGCCTGTCCCGACCGGCCGGCTTTCATCGTGAAGTACGACGGCCACGCGGGCATCGCCAATTCGGCCCTCATAGGCCAGGTAAGGGAGAAGCTCGGAAAGCTGCGGGGCTTCGACGCCGATTCCGGGCTCATGACGCAGGAAGCCTTCTTCCGGGTGACCGATACGATCACGGGCAAGGTCTCCCTGCCCGTGACCCTCGGCAACATGCTTTCGGGTATCGACATCCTCGCCCGCTATGGCGTCGGTCTCGTGCATTCCGTCACAGGCGTCGGATTCCCCGCCGACATGGATGTGACGCTCGAGAGCCTGTTTGCCCGGGGACTCAGGAATCCGCTGGCATATCGCATATTCTTCCAGACCATGGACGTGAACAAGGTCCTCAAGAGGAAACTGCCGCGGATCGGCGGCTGTTTCGCCACCGCACTCGACGGATGCTACGGCTCGGTCGACGCGGCGATGCTCGAGCCCTATGAACCCGCCGCGGCTCTGCCGCCGGAGTCGGGCAGGGGCGTGCTCTACTTTTCCGACGAACGCGTAGGGGCATTCTGCAAGGAAGCCAACCGGAAGGGTCTTCAGATCGAGATGCACGCCATAGGCGACGCGGCCTTCGACCAGGCTGTCTCCGCCATAGCGGCCGCCCTCGCCGACTTTCCCCGTGAAGACCATCGCCACACCGTCATCCATGCCTGCCTGCCGACGATGAGCGGCCTGGAATCCTGCGCGAAGCTCGGTATCCGCATCGCGATCCAGCCTTCTTTCCTCCATTGGGAGGAGGAGCCCCTCGAATACATCGAGTCGATACTGGGTCGCAGGGCATTCGGGATTTCTCCGCTCAGGACTATGGTCGATATGGGCATAGAGCTTTCCGGAGGATCTGACGCCCCCTGCACCGCGCCAGACCCGATCGACGGGATATGGGCGGCGTGCAACCATTATGTGCCAGGCCAGTCGCTTTCTATTCAAGAATCGCTCAACCTCTATACGCGTAACGCGGCGCGGGGTTCCTTCGACGAAAAGGACAGGGGAAGCCTGGAGCCGGGAAAGCTCGCCGACATGGTCATCCTGAACCGAAACCCCCTCGCCCTGGCGGCCGCGGACCTGCGATCGCTCAAAGTCGAGCGGTTGCTTCTCGAGGGAAAGCCCTATGTGGCTGGCCAGGGAAGGGCGGACCTTCTTCTCCGCGCTTTCATGAACGGGAAAAAAGGCATTTGACGGGAGGGCATCGAGCCGCCGATGGACCGAGGATCTAAAATAAAAGCCCGAGGTCGGCATAGCCGATCCCGGGCTTTTATTGCGTGAAGGAAGGTCCTGCCGCTATTTCCCCGCGTACAGGTTGGGCAGCCACGTGGCGATCTGCGGGAAGATCATGATGAGGACCAGGCCGAGGAGCATGAGCCCGACGAAGGGCACCACGGACCGGTAGATGTCGCCCAGGGAAATCTCCTTGGGTGCCATCGCCTTCATCAGGAAGAGGTTGTAGCCGAAGGGAGGCGTCAGGTAGGCGATCTGGCATGTGACGGTATAGAGGACGCCGTACCATATCGGGTCGAATCCCAGCTTGATGATGAGGGGAATGTAGAGCGGCGCCACGATGATGAGCATGGCCGTGTCGTCCAGGAACATACCCATGATCACGAAGGACAGCTGCATCATGATGATGACGCCCCAGCGCCCGAAGCCGTTGGAAAGAAAGAGGTCCTTTATGGCGTTGACCGCGCCGAGTCCGTCGAAGATCGCGCCGAAGGCGAGGGCCGCGAGGATGACCCACATGAACATGCAGCTGACGCTCAGCGTATCGGCCAGGACTTCCTTCATGACCTTCCATGTGAGGCGTTTCTTGAACAGGCCGGCGATCGTCGTGACGACGGCGCCGACCGCGGAACTCTCCACCAGGTTGGTGATGCCCATGAAGAAGAGTCCGGACATCATGAAAATGATGAAAAGGGGTATGATGCCGGCGCGGAGCAGTTTCAATTTCCGGAGAAGGGGAATCTGGCGCTCCTCCTTGGGGAGGACGGGGCCGAGCTTGGGGTTGATGAGGCAGCGCACGAGTATATAGATGATGAAAATGGCAGCGAGCATGAGGCCGGGCAGGATACCCGCGATCCAAAGCCTGCTGACCGGCTGCCGGGCGATCATCGCGTAGAGGACGAGGACCACGCTGGGCGGTATCATTATGCCCAGCGAACTGCCTGCCTGGATGACGCCCGTCACCATTTTCTTGTCGTATTTGCGCTTGAGCATTTCGGGAAGGGCGATGCTGCTGCCGACGGCCATGCCGGCCACGCTCAATCCGTTGATGGCCGAGATAATCGACATGAGTATGACGGTACCGATGGCCAATCCGCCGGGGATCGGTCCCATCCAGACGTGGATCAATTCGTACAGATCGTCGGCTATGCCCGATTTCGCGAACATGTAACCGATGTAGATGAATATGGGGAGGGTGAGCAGCGGGTACCAGACGAGCAGCTGAAAGCTGGCCTGGAAAGACATGCCCACGCCGCCCTTGCCCCACAGGAGCACGGCGAAAATCGCGCCGACGCCGCCGATCACGGCGAAGATATGCCGCCCTGTGAGAAGGAGGATGATCATCGAGGAGAACATCAGCAGCGCCATCAAACCGTAGCCGTTCATTTTGTACCCTCTTCTTTGGGCGGCTTCGCCCTGAGGTCCTCACCCATGAGCGTCGCGATATCCTTGATCAATTCGGATATCACTTGCAGAAACATGAGCGCGATGCCCGCGACCATGAAGATCTTCACGGGAAGCACTTTCGGCGCCCATGAGGAGTATGTCACCTGGCCGTAACGGGCCGCGTATTGAATGCCCTGTATGCCGCCGATCAGGAGGACGACCATGTAGAAGAGGATGATGACGAAAGTGAGGATATCGGAAAGGGCTTTCCTCTTGGGCGACCATTTGTCGTAGAAGACATCCATCCTGACATGTCCGCCCAGAATGAGCGTGGAGGCGCCCCCGAGAAGGTAATACGGCGCCATGAAAAACTGGGTCAATTCGACGGCCCAGACATTGGGCTTGTTGAATACGGTCCTGGTGATGGTGTCGTAGAGCAGGATGCCCATCATGACGAATATCAGGTACATCACGATCTTGCCGACCAGCTTGCTCGTCGCGTCGACATATTTTACATATGTTTTTGCCGCCTTGATCATCGAAACCTCCTGGCGAAGGATCCTGGGTGCCGCGCGATTCCGTTCCGACGGCACGGTAGGCCGCCGGAACGGAATGCGGATAATCCGACACGGACTGAAGGTCTCAGACCTTCGTCAGTACCTGTAAGGCGCTCCCGCTTTTTCCATGGTGTCTTTGTATTTCTTCAGGATTTCGACGACCCTGGCGTTCCTGGGGCTCTTCTTCGCGGCCTCGTCCCAGAATTTGTAGGCCGCTTCCTCCACGACCTTCCATTCCTTGTCGGGGATGGTCGTCAGCTGGAGCTTTCCGCCGTTCACGCGGTAATTGGCTTCTCCGTACCAGTACCAATGGAGCCTGTAGTAGTGCGACTTGTCGATGGCCAGCTTGAGGAGCTGCTGCAGGTGGGGAGGGATCTTGTTCCAGGCATCGGTGTTGACGAACCAGCCGCCCGACCAGGCGCCTGAGACCGGGTTCGTAAGATAATACTTCGTGACATCGGCCCAGCCGACCGTATAGTCCTCGGTGATGCCCGACCAGGCGACGCCGTCGAGCATGCCGGTCTGAAGGGCCATTTCCACGTCCTCATAGGGCATGACGACGGGGACGACGCCGAACTGCTGCATGAACTGTCCGCCGGTGGGGAACATGTACATCCTCAAGCCCTTGAAATCCTTGATCGATCTGATGGGCTTCGTCGTGGCGAAATTGCAAGGATCCCAGCTGCCCTGGCTCAGCCAGGTCACGCCCTTCACCTCGTCATAGGCTTCCTTCCATATTTCGTTCAGGCCGTACCAGTTCCACAGGACGTTGACATCGAGCCCGTAGCGGGCGGCGAGCGGGAAATAGGCGCCGAAAATCCTCACATCGACAGGCGAAGCCATCGAGTCGTCGTCGCTCACCGCCATATCGACGGTGCCTTCCTGCAATGCCCTGAAAAGCTCCCCGTGCGGCACGAGCTGATCAGCGGTATATACCTCGATGACCATCTCTCCGTTCGCCGCGATATTGAATTCATCGATGGCGTTCTTGACCACGAAGTCGTTCAATGCAGGTCCGGCATATGACTGGAGCCTCCACTTGATGACATTCTTGTTGGCCTCCTGCGCGGCGGCGGCGGCCGCCTTTTCCTTCCCGCCGCAGGAACCCAGCACCAGAGCGAACCCGACCACCAGTATCACCAGGATCAGGAATCTCTTTCGCTTTCCTTTGACGCTCATCGTCATTGCTCCGAATTTCATAGCGCCCCCTTGTGGAGTGAACCAGGCATTTTCTACAGGCAAACCTGTAACAGTTAACTCTTAGCCGATATTTGACATTCGTCAAGGATTTTTTTTGGGAGAGCCGGGAATTTTTTGCCATACAAGCAATTAATAAAATATTATTCATTATTGAAACACTCATGGAATAGCCGGGACGAGAACCGGCTGTATCGCGGCATTCCGGGAATTATTTTTCATTGACAGCCTTTTGATGTGGGCCTATCCTTGAAAAAGCATAATCATGCGTGCCCGCGATATGTTCGATTCGCTTGAAAATGGCATCGACAGGGTATGACATCTTGAGAGCGAAGAAACGTTGCCGGCCACCATCGATTGGGAAGGAAGGCCATGCCAAGCACAAAAGAAGATGTCGTACGTGGTGTCTCGGGACCGGATAGCCCGACCGCGGCGCAAGCCCGCTCGATCAGCATCCGCGTCAATGGCTCGTGGCAAAGCTTCAGGCTCGAGGACGATCTCGACAACGCCACGACGCTCTCCTATGTGTTGCGGGAGAAGCTGGGCTTCACCGGACTCAAGGTGTCCTGCGACGAGGGCGCCTGCGGCGCCTGCACCGTCATAATGGACGGCATAGCCGTTCTCTCCTGCATGGTGTTGGCCGTACAAGCCGATGGGCACGAGGTTCTCACCATCGAGGGCTTGCCCAAGGACGATCCCGTCGTGGAAGCCTTCGCCGAGCAATGCGAACCGGGCTACGGCACGGCTATGCAGTGCGGCTACTGTACGCCCGGCTTCGTGATGACGGCGAGAGCTCTCCTCAACGCCAATCCGATTCCCACGCTCGCCGAAGTGAAGGATGCCCTGGCCGGCAATATCTGCCGCTGCGGCTGCTATGCCGGGATCGCCCAGGCCGTCATGCGCGCTTCCGAGAAGATAGTGGCCAGAAGGAGGGCGGTATGATCGAAAGATTCAAACCCCGAGTCCAACGTAAATTCATCGGAGGCTACAGGCCCAAGCTCGACGGCCCCGACAAGGCCAGCGGCAAGGCGCAATACGCCGACGACCTGACGCTGAAATCGCGCTTCCCCGGCATGCTGTTCGCCAAAATTCTCCGAAGTCCGTATCCGAGCGCGCGGATCAAGAAATTCGACAAGAGCAAGGCCGAGGCGCTGCCCGGCGTCGTCACCGTGGTGACCTATCTCGACCCTGAGTTCACGTCCCTCAAGCTGACCAACGCCGGCTGGACGGACTGCGTGGATACCGTAACCTGGGATCGCATGATGTTCCCGTTCCGCGACAGGCGGGTTCTGGGCGAGTACGCGTCGTGGGTGGGCGACGAGATGGGAATCGCCGTCGCCGCGGAGACCGAGGAGATAGCCGACCAGGCGCTGAAGCTGATCGACATCGAGTGGGAGACGCGGCCCTTCGTCCTCGACCCGATCGAGGCCATGAGGAAGGACGCCCCCCTCGTCCATCCGGACCTGACCACTTCCAACATCCTCAAGCCCGATCCGAGAGGAGGACCGGACATTTTCGAGGACAGGGGCAACGTCGACGAGGCCTTCAAGAACGCCGAAGTGATCGTCGAGGGCAGCTCGACCTTCCACAATGCGACGCAAGGCTCCATGGACAACTGGTGCTGCGTCATGCAGTGGAAAGCCGATCAGCTGACCGCATGGTCCAACCACTACGCCGCGGACCAGTTGAGGATGCACATAAGCGAGATGCTCGGATTGCCCCTCCACAAGGTCCGCGCCATCGCCTCCTACGTCGGGGGCCAGTTCGGACGCGGCGATACGGGCGACCAGCCCTTCTTCCTCGTCACCGGACTCCTGGCGATGAAGACGGGAAGACCCGTGAAATACCGGCACACCAGGCACCAGAGTTTCCTCAATACCAGGCAGCCGGCGATATACGATTTCAAGGCCGGCGTCAAAAAGGACGGAACTCTCACCGCGCTCTACACGAAATCGATAGGCAACGTCGGGGCCTACGCCGACCTCTCCATGTTCGCCCTCAAGTTCGTGCCGAAGGAGTTGGGGGAAGTGCTTCTGGCCCATATCCCCAACCTGCGGATGGAATCCTACGGCGTGTACGCCAACAACATCCCCGGCTGCATGATGCGCGGCGTGGGCAACTCCCAGTTCAATCTCATCCTGTCGCACATCATCGACGCCGTCGCCGAAAAGCTGGGCATGGACCCCGTGGACTTCTGCGTCAAGAACTTCGCCCACGAATGGGAGAAGCTTCCGAGCGCGAGCCTCGTGGCGGTACTGCGCGAGGGAGCCGCGAGACTGGGCTGGAAGGAAAAGAGGCACGCGCCGGGCAAAGGCCCCCTGATCGAGGGCGTCAAGAAACGCGGCGTCGGCTTCTCGTTCCACGCGGCATGGCATTCCGAATGGCAGGAAAAACGCCGGGGCAAGGTGCAGGTGAACCTGGTCCTCAATCCGGACTGCACCATCCTGCTCAACGCGGCCACCATCGAAGTGGGCGGCGGATCCAATACCTGCAACGTCCTGGGCTGCGCCGAGGCTCTGCGGTTCCTGGGCATCGAAATCGAGGACATCCACTGGACCCCCATCGTGGACACGAACGACGGCATCAAGGACTGCGTGCAGACCGACAGCGCCGTCGCCTATCTCCAGTCCGAGGTCATGATCGACTCGGCGAAGGAGCTCAAGGAAAAGCTTAAGGCGGCAGCCGCCGAGATATTGGGGAAAAAGCCGGCAGAAATAGATATTGTCGACGGCAAGGTCATCCTGGCCTCCGACCCTTCATTCAGGATGACGGTGAAGGAGCTGCTGAGGAAAGGCGACAACGCCCCCATCACGGTGGCCAAGAGCCGGTCCCCGGACTGCAAGCTCACCGGCGTTCCCTTCTTCGCGAACTTCGCGGAGGTCGATGTGGATACGAGCACGGGCAAGGTCGATGTGAGGAAACTCGTCGTCGTCAACGACTGCGGCACGGTCATGTACGCCTCGGGAGCCGAGGCGCAGCAGATCGGCGGCCAGTGCATGGGCATGGGCGAGGCCTTGACCGAGGAAATCATCTACGACAAAACCACCGGCATCCCGCTCAATTTCAACTGGGTGGACTACACGATACCGACGATGGCCGACATGCCCGAAATAGATCCCGTTCTCCTCGAGGTATGGAAGGGAGTCGGCGAATACGGCGCCTGCGGCATCGGGGAGGGCACGGTATCATGCACGCCGGGAGCGATCGCGAACGCGATCTACAACGCCATCGGAGTCAGGGTGAACGATATTCCGATCAAGCCTGAAAAAATCCTGAAAGCCTTGGGCAAGGACTGAGGGGATAGCCATGGGAATGCAAAAATTCGAACATGTCGCGGCGAAATCGCTCGATGACGCGGTAAAGCAGATAGGGAAGTATCGCAAGACCGCTGTCGTGGTGGCGGGCGGAACCGATATCCTGGGGATACTGAAGGACGAGGTCCATCCTGTATATCCCAAGGTCCTCGTGGACATAAAGACGGTCGGGGGTCTCGCGTATATCCGCGAGGAATCGGGCGGGCTGAAAGTCGGGGCGCTCACCACCCTGACCGAAATCACGAAGAACGAAACCGTCAGGAAGAAGTACTCCCTCCTCGCCCAGGCGGCCCACGCCGTCGCCTCGCCCCAGCTGCGGAACATGGGGACCATCGGCGGCAATATCTGCCAGGAGCCGCGCTGCTGGTACTATCGCGGACTGGAAAACAGTTTTCATTGCCTCAGGAAGGGCGGCGATTATTGCCCCGCCCTGACGGGCGAGAACAGGTTCCACTCCATCTTCGGCTCGATGCGCGTTGGATGCCCGGGCTGCTCTTCGGAGTGCCCGGACAACATCGACATCCCCCGTTACATGGAGAGGATCCGCGCGGGGGAGATAGCCGAGGCCGGCCGCATAATCCTCCGGAACAATCCGATGCCCGCGGTGACAGGCCGCGTCTGCCCGCATTTCTGCGAGCAGGGCTGCAACCGCGGCGAACAGGACAGCGCCGTTTCGATCAGGGCTGTCGAGCGCCGCGTCGGCGACTATATTCTCGAGAACAAGAAGGCATACCTGAAGGCGACTCCCAAGGAAAACGGCAAAAAGGTCGCGATAGTCGGCGGCGGCCCGGCAGGACTCGCCTGCGCCTACTACCTGCGGCTCAAGGGCTTCGGGGTCGTGATCTACGACAAGCAGCCGAAGCTCGGGGGAATGCTGCGTTACGGCATCCCCGATTTCCGTCTTTCCCCCGGAGTTCTGGACAGCGAAATCGACTTCATCCTTTCCCACGGCATCGTCGCCAAGACGGGCATGCGGCTCGGCAAGGACTTCACCCTCGACAGCCTCAAGAAAGAAGGCTTCGGGGCCATCTTCCTGGCCATGGGTTCCTGGCTCGCCAAGGGCATGGGCATCGCGAACGAAGCCCATCCGAACATCCTTCCCGGAATTTCCTTCCTCGAAGGCGTCAAATGGAACGGACCGCCCGCGATGAGCGGCACCGTCGCCGTGGTAGGCGGCGGCAACACGGCCATCGACGCCGCCAGGACCGCCCTCCGCTGCGGCGCGAAAAAAGTCGTGATCCTCTATCGCCGCACGCGAGCCGAGATGCCGGCCGAGGACGAGGAAATAGAAGACGCGATCAAGGAAGGCAT
>CAZRYP010000068.1:7116-10345 GCA_964604295.1 uncultured Treponemataceae bacterium | reverse complement strand
TTTTTGAAAAATGGGCTCAAGGTCGTGTACGGCGGCACCGATACCCACATCGTCCTCCTGGACGTGAGCGCGCTCAAGGGCGCCTCCGGCTACCCCCTGCGCGGCGAAATAGCCGCCCGGCTTCTGGATATCGCCGGCATCGTCGTCAACAAGAACACCGTTCCCGGCGACACGCGAACCGCCCTCGCCAGCGGCATCCGCTTCGGCACGCCATGGGTCAGCCAGCGCGGTCTAAAGCCCGCCGACATGGACGAAATCGCTTCCATAGTCAGTGATGTGCTGACGGGCATCCGCCCCTACTTCTACCAGGGGCTGGCGGGCGAACTGCCGCGCGGCAAGATCGATCTGAATACACTTAAAAAAGCCCAGACCAAGGTTGCCGAACTGGCAGATCGCGCGGGCATAGATTTTACCCCGGCACCCAGGACGAATGCGCCTACGCAGGGAAAGGAAAGGATATTCCTGATCAAGGGCTTCCGCGCCAAGGCATTCCTCCGGGAAATCTGCACCGGCAACCTGGCCTTCCTGTCTTCGGACAAACCTCTGTCGACCTTCCTCCTGGACCGTTCGGGAGGGCTCGTCGGAGAGGCCGCCCTGGCATGCCTGCCGACGGACTCCCAGGGCAGGGACAATTTCCTCCTAAAGACTCCCGCTTCCTCGGCCGATTCCGTGAAGGCATGGTTGGAGGGACTTTCAGACGGATATGTCCTCTTCGACGAGGGCGATGTCTTCCGGAAGGTGCAAGGACCGGTCACGATCTCCGAAGCGGCTACAGGAGGGGAGGGCTTGGACAGGGCGCTCAAGGCCTTCGGGCCTTCGGAACTCTTCTCAGCCCCTTCGGGCAGCGATGGAGCGAAGCTGGCGGAGCGATATCCGCAGCGCTTCGATCTGGCCAAGACTTATTTTGTCGGCCAGGATCAGGTTCTAAAGGCCGGAAATCCGAAAGCCGGCTTGTCGCCTCTCCCGGAATGGAGATGGAACGAGGCGGGGGAGACGCCCCTCAAGCGGACCGTACTATACGAAACCCACAGGCAACTCGGCGCCAAACTCGTCCCCTTCGCGGGCTGGGAAATGCCGGTCTGGTACACGAGCGTCAGCGAAGAACACGCCGCGGTACGCAATGCCGCCGGCCTCTTCGACGTCAGCCATATGGGCGCTTTCGAGGTCTCAGGCCCCAACGCCATACCCTTCCTGGACGCGGTCGGTTCCAACTATGCCCATTGGCTGGAGGTGGGCCAGTCATGCTACGGCTACCTCCTCGATCCGCGGGGCAAGATCGTCGACGATTTCATGATCTACCGCCGGAGAACCGACTCATTCCTCCTGGTGGTGAACGCCTCCAACGAGGACAAGGACTGGGATTGGCTGAACGCGGTCAACGAAGGCAGGGCGATGATGGATCTCCAGCGTCCCTGGGTGCGGGTGGAAGCCCCCGCGGCGCTGCGGAACCTCAAGGATCCCGCCTCCGGCAAGGATCAGCTGCGCGACATAGCCCTGCAGGGACCTGCTTCCCTGGCCATACTCCAGGCCTGCACCGATGATCCCCGCACGCGCTTCGCGCTGAGCCAGGTCAGGCGCACGGACCTCATCGACGTTTCCCTGTCCGGAATCCCCCTGGTGGCTGCCCGTACGGGCTATACAGGCGAAGACATGGGCTTCGAGCTCTTCATCCATCCGGACAAGCTGGTAGCGTTCTGGAACATGCTCCTGGAGAAGGGCAAGCCCTTCGGGATTCTCCCCTGCGGGCTGGCCGCCCGCGACAGCACCCGCACGGAAGCCGGGCTGCCTCTCTACGGCCACGAACTGGCCGGACCTTTCGACATCACCCCTGCCGAGGCAGGCTTCGCCGGCTACGTGAAGTACCACAAGCCCTTCTTCATCGGACGCGATGTCCTTCTGAAGCAGGATCTCGGGCGGACGCGGGAACTTGTGCGCTGGCGTATGAACGGCAAGGGCGTGCGCCGTCCCGGAACCCATGCCCCCCTCGTCAACAAGCAGGGCCAGATGATCGGCTATGTCACGAGCTGCTCCATCGACAGCGAAGGCGTCCTCCTGGGTTTGGGCATCGTGGACCTCAGATTCGCCAAGGAAGGTACGCCGATAGGCATCTTCGTCCTGCCCGAGAAAACGCAGGCGGAAAAGCAGAAGCCCGAGCTGGAAATGGGCGACAAGGTTCTCCTCCACGTCGAGGCTACCATACTGAGGAGATTCCCGGAGAAGAAAAAACAAAGTTGATGTTGTTATATAGTCGCTTCCTAATTTATACTTGAAATGGATGAGGACTTGTTCTGGCGTCCGGAAGGTATAGGCAGACCAGTGCAGCGTTATCCTTAGGAGGCCCCTTGAGAGCAAGCGAAGAACCGGGTCCGACGAAAAGAACGCGAAAACCGCAGGAGAAAGCGGGCAGCATCGACTCCCTTCCTGTCCTCGGAGTAGGGCTGCTCGCGGGAGAGGAACCGGGGCATGCAGAATCCCGGCAGCGTCTGAATCAATCCATGGCGGATTTGATCATCAACAGCACATCGGATTTCATGTGGTGCGTCGATCCTGATCGCTTCGGTCTTCTTGCCTTCAACCAGAGCCTCAGCGACTATTTCCTGCGGGAGCGAGGCATCCAGATTGGCATCGGAATGCGTCCCGAAGACCTCTTTCCTCAGGGGAGATATGTCGACCTGTGGCATGAAATCTATGAAAAAGCGCTAGCCCAGGGAATGTATTCCGTAGATTACCCCGTATATACGGGAACCAGATTTCTCCAGCTGACCGTCAACCTCATCCACGAAAAGGAAAAGGTGATCGGCATTTCGGTGTTCGGCAAGGATGAAACCGAGCGTAAACTCGTCCAGGACGCTCTGCGCGACAATGAGGAAAAATTCCGGCTCGCCTTCATGACAGGACTGGATGTCTTCTATATCGCCACGCTGGACGAAGGCTTGATAATCGAAACCAACGATGTATTCGAGGAAGTCTTCGGCTATGCGCGGGAAGAAGCCATCGGGAAGACATCGCTTGAACTCGGCCTCTACGCCCATGCCGAAGACAGGGCAAGAGTGGTGGATGCTCTTGAACGCAATGGCTTCGTAAAGAACTTGGAGCTTGCGGGCCGGAAGAAGGATGGATCCCTGATCACCGTGTCACTTTCCATCCGCGTGATGGTGCTGGGGGCTAAGAAACATATTCTTGGCGTGATACGAGACGTTTCCGCTATCAGACAGACAGAGGATGCGCT
>CAZRYP010000068.1:0-7106 GCA_964604295.1 uncultured Treponemataceae bacterium | reverse complement strand
AAGGAAATATTCGAAACCGCCATCGAAGGGATGGACCGGGTATCATTCGATGGCCATCTCCTGGCTGTAAACGGTGCCATGGCCAAAATACTGGGCTATGATTCGAAGGAGGAATTAGTTGCTTTGGCCTCCGACTGGGGTTCACAGGTGTGGTTTGACCCGACCGAGCGTACCAAGTTTCTGGCACTCCTTCAGGAATATAAAACCATTCAGGGCTATGAAAGCCGGCTCAGGCGAAAGGATGGTGGGATAGTCTGGGCTTCGCACAACAGCCGACTGACTTTCGGGGAAGATGGGCAGGCGAAATATATCGACAGCTTTGTACAGGATATAACTGACAGGAAGCGCGCCGACGATGCAACCGAACGCATTCGGGCAGGTTTCGAACAAGGGGCTGTGGCGCAGGCTCTGACTTCGCTTGAAGGCAAGTTTCTCAGGGTCAACGAAGCACTTGCGAAGCTTCTTGGCTATCCACAGAACGAACTGGAGGGCATGTCGTTCAACGACGTGACTCACCCGGACGATATGAATCTTGGCCTCGATGTCATGAGGAATCTGGTTGAGAGCGGGGAGAAAGCCAGGTTTGAAAAAAGGTATGTGACGAGCAGAGGCTACATTGTATGGGTGGATGTCAACATCGCGCTTGTGAAAGATTCCAAAGGAAGACCGCAGTACTTTGTCGGGTCATTTATAGATATCACGTCACGCAAGCACGCCGAAGACGAAAGTCTGAGATTTGCTGAGCAGCTGAAGATGACCCTGGAAAGTACGACAACCGCTCTTTCCATGGCTATCGAGATGCGCGATCCCTATACCGCAGGCCATCAGAGACGTGTCGCCGATCTCGCCTGCAGGATCTGGAACAAACTGGGTTTATCAAGCGAGGCATGTGAAGGTCTCAGGATTGCAGCCTTGCTCCACGATCTGGGAAAGTTGCGCATCCCTACCGACCTCCTGACCAAACCGACACAGTTATCCCAGGCTGAACTGGCTCTAATCAGGGAACACGCGCAGGACGGGTGGGATATCCTGCAGCTTGTGGAATTTCCCTGGCCCGTGGCAACCATTGTCCGGCAACATCACGAAAGGCTGGACGGTACTGGTTACCCCGACAAGCTGAAAGGCGAGGAGATCCTGAAGGAATCCTGCGTTCTGGCGGTGGCCGACGTCGTCGAGTCGATGGCTTCAGACAGGCCTTACCGTTCCACCTTGGGATTGGATGCCGCCCTGGAGGAAATCACGGAAGGCAGTGGATCATGCTACTGTCCCGATGTCGTCGAAGCCTGCAAGGCATTGTTTGTCGAAGATGGATATGTGCTGCCGGCATAGAAACCTTAAGGTCAATGATTGCCGGAGACGGGCATCGAACCCGCACGCCGCTTGCGCAGCAAGGGATTTTAAGTCCCTGGTGTCTACCAATTCCACCACCCCGGCAGGGTAAAGCCACATCATAGTAGCCGCGCGATCGCGCGACGGTCAAGCGAGGATTATTCCGCGAAGGCTCGCCCGGGCGGATCAGAGGCCATAGAAAACCTTCAGGTATACGGCCACCCCGTCATCGTCGACCGAAGGAGCCACATCGTCCACCTTGGCCTTTAGTTCGTCGGAGGCGTTGCCCATGGCTACGCCCATGCCGGCCGCGAGGAGCATGTCCTCGTCGTTTCCGGCGTCGCCGAAGGCTATCACTTCCTCGAGGCTGCCGCCCCAGTGGCCGACGCAGGATCTCAGCCCCGAGGCTTTGTTGACTCCGTTCACGACGACTTCGAGCATGAAGGGGGCCGAGTACATGAACTGGGCTTCGCCGCTGATCTCACGTTCCAATACCGACCTGATCCTTTCAAGCTTTTCGTGATCGTCGAGGAAGATGCCCTTGGTGAAGGCGAGTTTCCCGTAATTGTCGAAATCCACATGGTTCCCTTCCAGTCCCGACCTTCTCAAATAGAACGAGGTATAGGATTTTTCGCGTTCGTAGTACCAATCGTCGCCTATGAATGCGTGGAAGTGGGAATCGAAGCTCCGGGAAATTCCCACGAGCCTGCGGGAAAGGGAGTCTTCCATATGGGTCTGCCGGATGATCACGCCTTCGCCGTCGTAGACGTCCGCACCGTTCGAACAGACGAAGCCATCGACTCCGCCGAGTGCCGAGGTATGCTTTCTCGCCGAGGCCAATACGCGGCCCGTGGATATGATGACTTTCCTTCCCGCCTTCCTGCATGCGGCGAGGCAGTCCCTTACGGCGGGGGAGAGCGCGTAATTCCTGTCCAGGATGGTGCCGTCCATATCGAGGGCTATGTATTTGAATTGTCCGTTTTTCATCGTCATTCCTCGGGACCTGCTGATGGTTCCATAATAGCCCAAAAGCGCGCGGAGTGTCAGGACCGATGCGCGAAAACTTCCGTTCCGCCTTTACACGGAAGGGCAAGCCGTACACAATACTGGCACTATGGCTGAAAGCTACATCCTGTCCGGCGGCACCTGCGTCCTTCCCGACCGGCTTCTGGAGGAAGGATTTCTGGTGGTCCGCGACGGCATCATCGGCGAAGTCGGCCATGAATCCCTATCCGACCATCTGGCCGAAAATCCCGGGGATCGGGCCTTGCCCGTCATCGACTGCGAAGGTTCCTGGGTCCTGCCGCGACTTATCGAGATGCACATGCACGGAGCCTTCGGCATAGGTTTCGAAAGTCTTGCCGACGGCGGGGACCTGCCGGAAATCGCCCGAAGGCTCGAGGCTCGGGGCGTGGGCGGTTTCGTGCCCACGATTCTGTGGGACCTGGGCTCCGTGCGGCGCCTGGTCGCCGCCATCGAATCCTCGGGCTTGGCGGGAACAGTCGTGCCGGGAATCTACATCGAGGGACCCTTCGTCAATCCCGAGAGAAGGGGCGGAATCGGGCTGCAGCAGATCCGCGCGCCCGATGCCGGACTCTGCGGGGAAATCATTGATGCCTGCAGGGGAATGCTCAGAATCATGACGCTCGCGCCCGAGCTTGAGGGCATAGAGCTCCTCTATCCTATGCTGAGAGAGGCGGGTGTCCTTGTCTCGCTGGGGCATTCGGGCGCGAGCGCCGGCGTCGCCTTGCCGCCGCCGCCCTTCTCCGTCACCCATCTCTTCAACGCGATGAGCGGTCTCGACCACCGCGGCGGCGGCCTCGCCAACATAGCCCTGGCGGGCGGTTCGGCATGGGCGGAACTCAACGCCGACGGCGTCCACGTGAACGCCTCCTCCATGAAGATCGCCTCGCTCTGCATCCCCCCCGAACGCCTCATCCTCACGAGCGATGCGGTTGTATCGGCGGGACTGGTGCCAGGGAGCTATGCCTATTTCGGGAAGCCGGTGACCTCGGGCCTCGATGGGGTTCGCTATAAGGACTCGGGGACCCTCATCGGATCGAGCAAGCTGGGCATAGACATCGTGAAATCCTTCGTTGCGGCCTCGGGCGCCTCCCTCCCTTCCGCCATAGCCTCGATGAGCCGCACGCCCTCGGCCGCCCTCGGCCTTTCCGCCAGCAGTCACGGCGGCTCCATCGAGACGGGAGCCAAGGCCGACCTGTTCATCTGGGACAACTTGCTCTCTTCCTGCCGGAGGCCGGGGAAGGAAAAGTCGGTCATCGCGGCGTCGGACTCAGGCAGTTCAGCCCGGCGGGAAGGCGGGCCGGCATGATCTGCAGGAAGGCTGCAGCCTACATCCATGCGGAAAATCTCAAAGGCAACTTCCGTGAACTCAGGAAGCTCGCGGGCAAAGCCAAGCTCTGCGCCGTCATCAAGGCGGACGCCTACGGCCACGGAGCACTGGCCGTATCGAAGATCCTGGAAAGGGAGGGGGCGGACTATTTGGCCGTCGCCCTGCTGGAGGAAGCCCTGGAGCTCCGCGCGGCGGGCATCGGCTCGCCCATCCTCGTCCTGGGCACCACCGATGCCGGGAACGCCGACATCGTCGTCTCACGGCATATAACCCAGACGGTATTCACCGAGGACCTGGCCGTCGCTCTCTCCGCATCGGCTTCGCGCCTCGGCCTGCCCGCCAAGATCCACGTCAAGGTCGACACCGGCATGCACCGCCAAGCCATACGCGTGGAGGATGCCGGAGCCTTTGCCCGGGCCCTCATATCCCTTGGGGGGCTGACCGTGGAAGGCGCCTATTCGCATTTCGCCGAAGCCGACAATCCGGATACATCCTTCACGATGAGGCAGCTGGCCGATTTCCATCGGGCTCTCGGCTACATGAAGGCCGCGGGTCTCAGCCCCCCCCTGCGCCATATCGCCAACAGCGCCGGACTCCTTCACTTTCCGGAGGCGAGGCTGGACATGGTGAGACCCGGAATACTTCTCTACGGCCTCTCCCCCGATGCGGTCCACGGGCTCCCCGAAGGCTTCAGGCCTGTGATGCGGTTCTGCGCGAGCATCGCCGCCCTGCGCACGATCCCGGCGGGAGAGAGCGTCAGCTACGGCAGGCTCTTCACCGCCGCGCGAACGACTCGCCTGGCCCTTCTCCAGATCGGCTATGCCGACGGCTACTCGCGCCTGCTCTCGAACAGAGCCCATGTGGTCGTGAGGGGGAGGAGGGCTCCCCTGGCAGGAAGGGTCTGCATGGATCAGATCATGATCGACGTGACCGACATCCCCGAGGCCTCGGTGGGGGATGAGGCGACGCTCTTCGGCCTCCCGGAACTTCAGGCTGGCGAGCTGGCCCGACTCATGGGCACTATCGATTATGAAGTGAGCTGCGGCATATCCAAGCGGGTTCCCAGGATCGTCGAGGAGGAGGGCCGATGAAGGCGGAATTCAGGAAGTACCACGGACTGGGCAACGATTACATCGTCATCGATCCCCGGGAGTTTCCCTTCCTGCCCGTACCCGATGCCGTGCGCGCCATATGCGAGAGGAACACCGGTCCGGGCTCCGATGGGATACTGTTAGGCCCCCTGGCTGATGCCGGGGACCTGGCCGGCATGCCGGCCGGGTCCTTCCCGGACGGTTTCGTCCCGTGGCTTAGGATACTGAATCCCGATGGCTCCGAAGCGGAAAAAAGCGGCAACGGGCTGAGGATCTTCTGCCTCTACCTCGCCGAGCGCGGATATGTGGGCCGGAAGGAATTCCACGTGGGCACGAAGGGCGGGACGGTCAACGCGACGGTCCAGAGCCTCGATCCTCCCCTCATCAGGGTGAACATGGGCGAACCCTCGTTTTCGGCGCGCGGAGCCGGCTTGAGGACGGACTTGGCGGAATTCGTCATGGAAGGGCTGGACCTGGGGGGGGAGTCATACCCCGCGACCTTCGTGTCGATGGGCAACCCCCACTGCGTCCTCTTCGTCGACGACCCGACGCCTGGGCTCGCGAAGAGGCTAGGGCCCCTCGTGGAGCATCACGGACTCTTTCCCGCGAGGACCAATGTCCAGTTCGCCAAAGTCCTGGACAGACACAGCCTCCGTATCGAGATATGGGAGAGAGGAGCCGGCTATACCCTGGCCAGCGGCTCATCCTCCTGCGCGGCTGCCAGCGTGGCGAAGCGGCTGGGACTGGTCGAGGGGCAGGTGGAGGTGAGGATGCCGGGAGGGAATCTTTCCCTCGACCTCTCCTCCCCCTCGGTGACGATGACGGGGCCGGCCCTCTGCATCTACGAAGGGCGTTTTTCTGCGGCGATGATAGGCACGCTTAAGGCTTCGGGAGCGATCCCCATTTCCAATCCGAGAAGCAGAGGAGAAGGTTTCTGATGATTTCCGAGGATATCCTGATCAAGTTGGGACGCCAGACCTATTTTTCTGTCGATCTGGATCTGATCGAGTCAAATGTCCACGATATGAGGACTATCGTTGGCGGGAAGGTGAAGATTGCGGCTGTCCTCAAAGCCGATGCCTATGGTCACGGCGCCATTCCGGCGGCTGAAGCTGTCCTCCGGGCGGGTGCCGACATGCTCGCTGTGGCGACGGTATCGGAGGGCTTGGAGCTGAGGGCGAAATTTGTCGATGCGACTATCCTTGTGATGGGGCACACGCCGGACGAATTCGCAGAAATCATGGCGGAAAACAGGATCATGCCTACTTTATTCGATGTGGGGAACGCCGAGGCTTTCTCGGCTGCCGCCAGGAAAGCGGGCATCGTCCTGCCTGTCCATATCAAATTGGATACAGGGATGAACCGTCTGGGCATAAAAAAGTACGAGAATCCCGTCCGTATCATGACCCTGATCGCCGCGATGCCAGGTCTTGGCATACAGGGAACTTACACCCACCTTGCGCTTCGCAACAGGGTATCGGATGAAAAGCAGTTCACTCTCTTTATGGATACTATCGAACAGTGTCTGCGAGAAGGCATTGCTGTTGGATTACGGCATGTCTGTGACAGCATCGGCACCGTTCGCTACCCTGCCTACAGGCTCGACCTCGTGCGAGTCGGTGCCGCTCTTTTCGGAGTTCGGCCGATGAGAATGGGTCCTGAGTATAACGCCTTTCCATTCCCGCAAGCGGGAACTTTCATTACGAAAATAGCGCGTATCCGAAAGCTCGCCGAGGGAGAAATGGTATCCTATGACGATTCATGGAAGGCCCCGGCCGGAGGGGCTTTGGTAGCAACCTTGCCAGTTGGCTACGCCGATGGCTATCCGAGATGCTTCGGCAATGTGGCGGAGGTGGTCATCCGGGGCAGCCGTGCTCCGGTTATCGGGCTTGTGTGCATGGATCAGATGATGGTAGACGTTGGCGGCATCGAGAATGTCTGCGAGGGTGACGAGGTCGTCCTCTGGGGCGGTAGGGACATAAGCCTTCTCGAAGCATCGTCCTGGGGCTCAACGAACAGGAATGATCTGATCTGCGGTATCGGGAAACGTGTGCCGCGGCTATATATCAGGGACAGGAAACCTCTACCGGGAGGAAATCCGGTCACTCTCCCCTGATGTCGGGGTCGGGAATCAGCGCGTCGCGCATTATGCCGACAAGCTCATCGTAGCTCTTTAGGAATTGACGAAGCGTTCTTCGCGTCGGTCCGAAACCGCCGAATTCCTCTGGAGCCAGACCATCTATATTGTAGGCCCGGTTGAAATCCGGGAATTTTTTCTGTAGCGACTCGATGATCTTCGGATCCACCTGATCGGCGATGCGGTTTACGACACT
>CAZRYP010000067.1:5123-10358 GCA_964604295.1 uncultured Treponemataceae bacterium | reverse complement strand
GGCGTCTGTGCTTGTCGTCCCGTTTCAAGCTATAGTGAACCCAGGAGATACATAGGTGGACATACTCGTAGCCATCAAGCAGGTGCCGGACACCGACAAGGTGAGGATGGATCCCGAGACGGGAACCATGGTCAGGGAGGGGGTGGACAGCATCGTGAATCCTCTCGATCTGTACGCCATCGAATTGGCGATCAGACTCAGGGAAAAGCACGGCGGGAAGGTGACGGCTTTCACGATGGGGCCTCCCTCGGCCGACAAGGCTCTCAGGGAAGCGATCGCGATGGGCTGTGATGCCGGGATACTCCTCACCGACAAGGCTTTCGCCGGCTCGGATACCTGGGCGACTTCCTATGTCCTGTCGCGCGCTGTCCTGAAAATGGGCAGGTACGATCTGGTGTTGGCGGGCGAAAGGGCCACAGACGGCGACACCGGCCAGGTGGGCCCTTGCCTGGCGGCCTGGCTCGACATTCCCGTCCTCACCTATGTGGGCTCGATCGAGTCCTCAGATGAGAAGGAGATCGTGGCGAGGCGCCTGGTCGAGGAGGGGTACCAGCGCGTCCGTGTCGGTTTGCCCTGTCTTCTCACCGTCGTGAAGGAAATCGCGAGTCCCAGGTTGCCCACCCTGCGAGGCAAGAAGTTCGCCCGTCAGTCGAAACTCGCGGTCCACGATGCCGCCGACTTGGAGGCCGATCCGGCCTGCCTCGGGCTGCGAGGCTCTCCCACGAAGGTTTCCAGGATTTTCTACCCCAAGGCGACGAGGGGAGGGCTCATGGTGAAGGTTTCCTCCGGTTCGGGCGAGGGGGCGGGGGACAAGGAGGGTGTCGACCAGGCTGTCGATCGGCTCGTCGTCTTCCTCGAGGAGCGCGATCTCGTCGGAGCGCGCGAACAGGCCGGGAGGCGCTGACATGGACGATGTATGGACGATAGCCGAACAGTCCGGCGGGCGCCTCAAGAATGTTTCCTTCGAACTTCTGGCGCGAGGGAGGCTGCTTGCCGACAGGCTGGGCAAGAAGCTCGTGTCGGTCCTTCCGGCCGGCAGGATCGAGGATGAGGCGCTTCGGGAACTCATCGAGCGCGGCGCCGACGAGGTCCTGTGCATCGAGCACCCGATACTGGCCGATTTCGTCTGCGAAACCTGCTCGCGGGCATTGGTCGCCCTCGCGAGGGAGCGAAGGCCGCAGATAATCCTCGCCGCGGCCACGAGTTCAGGGCGAACCGTGATGCCGCACATCGCTGTCACCCTGCGCGCGGGGCTCACCGCCGACTGCACGGAACTCGACATCGAGGAAGGGACGGGGCTCCTCCTCCAGACGAGGCCCGCGATCGGCGGCAACATCATGGCGACGATCAGGACTCCCGACCGCAGGCCTCAACTGTCGACGGTGAGGCCCAAGTCGGCCAAGCCCCTCGAGAGAGACTGCTCCCGGGAGGGCAGGATCGAGAGGATAGCCCTGGACCCGGCCTTCATAGAAAAGCGCGTGGAGGTACTCGGCCTTGAAAAAGACGTCGAGGGCTTCGAGAATCTCGAGGAAGCGGCCATCGTAGTTTCGGGAGGCCGCGGACTCAAGAAGGCCGACAACTTCAGGCTCGTCCGCGAACTGGCCGAGAGCCTGGGAGGAGTCGTGGGCGCGAGCCGGGAGGCCGTGGACAGGGGCTGGATTTCCTATCCCCACCAGGTGGGTCTCTCCGGCAAGACGATCTCCCCCAGACTCTATATCTGCGCGGGCGTATCGGGAGCCATCCAGCATCTGGCCGGCATCAAGACGGCGGAAACCATTGTCTCGATAAACAGCGACCCCGAGGCCGGCATCCACAAGTTGGCTGATTTCGCCCTCGTGGGAGACCTCTTCGAAATACTTCCGAAGCTGAAGAAACGCATCGACGAACGGAACACGCCGGCTGAGAAGGGGGAATGCCCATGAAATTCAACCGCGTGACCGATGACATAGTCTCCGAACTTCGGTCAATACTGGGATCGAACAACGTCATCTCGGATGACGAGCGCATGGAGGTTTATTCCCACGACGAGACGTCGGCTGAGGAATACGGGCACATGCCCGAGGTCGTGGTGACTCCTGTCTCGACGGCTGGAGTGGCGGAGGTCGTGAGGCTTGCCAACAGGGCCCTTGTCCCCATCACGCCCAGGGGCGCCGGCTCTGGCCTCTCGGGAGGGGCCATCCCCGTCCATGGCGGCATCGTCCTGTCCCTGGAGAAGATGAACCGGGTGATAGAGATCGATTACGCCAACATGACGATGACGGTAGAGACAGGCATCGTGACCAACGAGATAAACAATCTCGTCAAGGAGAAGGGGCTATTCTACGCAGGCTACCCGATGAGCCTGGAAACCTGCTTCCTGGGCGGAAATATCGCCGAGAACGCGGGAGGCGGCAAGGCCGTGAAATACGGAGTCACTTCACGCTACATCATGGGGCTGGAACTCGTCACGCCGACGGGAGAGGTCGTGTGGCTGGGCGGAAAACTTGTCAAGGATGTCACGGGCTACGATCTCACCCATCTTGTGGTCGGTTCGGAGGGAACCCTGGGCATCGTCACGACGGCCATCATCAGGTTGATCGGCCTGCCGAAGGCAAAATCCGATCTTCTCGTCCTTTTCAGGACGCCTGCCGAGGCCATAGCCTGCGTGCCCGGGATAGTCGCGAAAGGCACGATCCCGACGAGCATGGAATTCATGGACAAGCTCTCGGTGGAAACTTCCTGCAAGTACCTCAACGAAAGCCTGCCCTATGAATCCTGCGGCGCCATGCTCCTTATCGAGATGGACGGCGCCGATTCAGCCGCGGTGGACGCCGACGCGGAAAGAGTGGGCGACCTCTGCATGGAGATGGGAGCCATCGAAGTGTACATGGCCGACAACCGCACGACCCAGGAAAGAGTGTGGAGCGTGAGGAGGAACATCGCCGAGGCATTCAAGGTTCGCTGCCCTGTCCAGAGTATCGAGGATATAGTCGTGCCGACCGCTTCGATAGCCGCCATCATTCCCGAACTCGAACGCATCGCGGGAAAGTACGGCATTTCCATTCCCTGTTACGGACACGCGGGTGACGGCAACCTGCACGCCACCCTGGTCAAGGATCCGGACATGTCCATGGAGGACTGGCGCAGAGTCGAGCCGGAAGCGCTCGAGGATCTCTATGCCGTCGTCGCCGGCATGGGCGGCAAGATCAGCGGGGAACACGGTATCGGACTCAAGCGCAAGAAATATATGGCGGAGTTCATGGACCCCGTCGAACTCGGACTCATCAAGGCCGTCAAGCGAGCTTGGGACCCCAATGGCATCATGAACCCGGGCAAGCTTTTCGATCCGGACTGAAGGCCGCTGCCGGCATGGAGGGGAGGAAGCATTGAAGGTAGAGATTCCGTTTTCTTCGGGTCTGATTGCGGTGGATGTCCCGGATGGAACCGATGTGCTCGGTCTCGGCAAGACGGCCAGCCTCCCCGATCCCGCAACTTCCATCAGGGAATCCCTGGCCAATCCCATAGGTTCGGCATCGCTGCTCTCGATCGCCGCGCGGAAAAAGGCTTTGAGGGCGACAGCCAAAGCCTGCATCGTCGTGTCAGACAAGACCCGCCCCGTGCCCTATAAGGGCGAGGACGGCATCCTCCAACCCATCCTTGCGACTCTTGTCCAGGCAGGCTACAAGCCAGCCGACATCCTTGTCCTGGTCGCCACGGGTATGCACAAGCCCATGGACGGGAAGGAGCTCGAAGCCATGCTTGGACCGGAGCCCTTCGCTTTGGGTATTCCTGTCAGGAACCATGACGGCGCCGATTTATCAAGCCTCGTCAACGTGGGGAAGACATCGAGGGGTACCGAAGCCCTGATAGACAGAAGCTATGTGGAAGCCGACCTCAAGATACTCACGGGCCTGGTGGAGAGCCACTTCATGGCAGGGGCTTCGGGAGGCAGGAAGTCGGTCTGTCCCGGCCTCCTCGGCGAGGCTGGGACCCACGTCTTCCATGGCCCCGATCTCATGGCTCATCCCAACACCCGCGACCTCATGCTCGAAGGCAACCCCGTCCATGAGGAGTCCCTGGCCGTCGCCAGACTGGCCGGAGCCGATTTCATCATCAATGTCACGGTAAATTCCCGCTTCGCTCCCACAGGCATCTTCAGCGGCGACCTGGAATCCGCCCATGACGCAGCGGTGGACGAGCTGAGAAAGCATGTCGGGATCCCGATCGGAAAGCCCTACGATCTTGTCATCACCCACGGTGGCTTCGTGGCCTCCAACCACTACCAGGCTGCCAAAGCCGGCGTCGCCGCCCTCGGCGCACTCCCGGCTTCGGGAGGCAGTCTCATCCTAGTCGCGGACAACTGGGATGCCGAACCGGTAGGTTCCGACTCCTACAGGATAGGGCTGTCCCTCCTGAAAAAGGTCGGACCCCGGATCCTGAACCGGATACTGGCATCTCCTGACTGGGAATTCCTCGTGGATCAATGGGAAGCGCAGATGTGGGCCAAGGTTCTCGAAAAAGTGAAGCAGGAGGATTTTGTCTACTTTGCGCCCCAGCTGGGATCTGCGGACAGGCGCATTCTGCCGGGTACTGACGGGCGTGCCTTGATCGGCGGGGACTCCGCCCGGAACGGGGCCGAGGTCTCGGCCTTCGTCAGCGCGGCGGTGCTGCGCTTCCTCTCAAGGAGAGCTTTGGGCGCTCCAGCTGCGGCCAAGGTGATTCCGAGGATAGCTTTCCTCGCCGATGGACCATACGGAATTCCGTTCCCCGCTTCATGAATCCCTGATCAGGGCTGGAGGTCTCCGTTTCCGTCCGCGCCAGGCTCCCCATCCGCCTTCCAGCCTCATTCCAGCTTGAAGCCTCTTTCGCGGAACAACCTGAGGCAGCTGTCGACGACTTCCGCATCGTACAGCGTCCCCCTGTGGTTCTCGATTTCCGCCAGGGCCGCATCGATTCCCAGGGCCGGCCGATATGGGCGGTAGGAAGCCATGGACTCCACGACATCGGCCACGGACAGGATCCTGGACTCGAGGAGTATCCGCTCTCCGCTCAGGCCGTTCGGATAGCCGGAACCGTCCATGCGCTCATGGTGCTCGAGAACCATTCGCGCGATGGGCCAGGGGAATTCGATGTCTTTCAGGATATCGTATCCGGCCTGGGAGTGGATCTTGATCAGGCTGAATTCGACATCCAGGAGGCGCGTGGGCTTCGTGAGGATTTCCGAGGGGACGGAGAGCTTGCCGAGATCGTGGATCT
>CAZRYP010000067.1:4888-5113 GCA_964604295.1 uncultured Treponemataceae bacterium | reverse complement strand
GCAGCCCCTCGATCCGGTCGCCGGGGAGTCCCATCTCGGTCGCTATGGCCAGGACAAGATCCGCGACGCGGCTCTGATGACCCGCGGTATAGGGATCTTTCGCCTCGACCGCCGCCGAGATGGCATATACCGTGGCGCCCAGGGCGGTTCGCAGCCGCTCGACATTCAGCCTTCTTTCGGTGATGTCCTCGCAGAAGCCTTCATAGAGAAGAACCCGGGAATCCT
>CAZRYP010000067.1:0-4878 GCA_964604295.1 uncultured Treponemataceae bacterium | reverse complement strand
ACTGCCGTCTTTCCGGCGAAACCTGCACTCGAATTCCTTCACGGAGCCCAGTTCGCCGACCTGCTTCTGGAGCCGCGCGCGATCTTCGGGATCGAAGTACACTTGATGCGCGATATCCGTGACGGAGGACATGAATTCGGCCGGGGAGGCATAGCCCAGCATCAAAGCCAGGGCTTGGTTGACCATGAGGTATTTGCCCTCGGCCGTGGCCTGGTAAATGCCTTCCTGGGCATTATCCACTATGTTCCTGTACTTCCCCTCGGTGCGAAGCAGGGCTTCCGCGCTCTTTTTCTCCTCGGTGATCCTCCAGACGGCATCCATCAGAAGCGTCAGCTGGCGAACATCCGATTCATCGTAATCGGTTTCCTTGTTGGCTACCCCAGCCACCGCCACTATCCTGCCGTTGTTCAAAATGGGAACAGTCAGGTATTTGTACAGGGGGGCGTGGCCTTCGGGATATCCCTTCTTCAGGGGATTGGGCGATTGGAAATCGTTGACGAGGATGGGCTTGGCCTGCCGGACCGCCTCCCCCCAGATTCCCGTCTGGTCGAGCTGGTATATCTGGGGCGCATCGCGGATCGCGCATTCCTTCATCACTTCCTTGGACCAGGTGTTGAGCTGGAATTCCTTTTTCTGGTCGTCGTAGAAATAGATGTATCCGAGTTTGCTGCCGGTCAGGCGGATCGCTTCGCCGAGGGCGAAGTCCAGCATATCCTGCGTCGACTCGGCATGGTATCTGGTGATGCGCAGAAGGCCTTCGAGTCTCGCCTCATTGCGTAGAATTTCCTCTTCGGTCCTTTTCCTTTCGGTGATGTCGCGCGATATCCCCTGGAGGCCGATTATGCCGCCCTTCTCGTCGCGCGCGAAGGAGACGTTCATGGAGACCCAGAAAAGCGTGCCGTCAGTCCTGAAGTGTTCCACCTCTATGAGACGGGACCTGTTCTTGTCGCTTTTGGGATCTTTTTCCTTTTCGAGTTCCTCCGCCAGGGCGCTCCGGAAGCGCTCGAGGGAGGCGGGCGGAAACTTGTCTTCCGTCTTCCGCGTACGATATGCGCTGACAGACTCGCCGACCATTCTCTCCAGGGAAGGGCTTACATAGGTTATGTTGAAGTCCAGATCCGATGTCCACACTACATCCACTATGTTTTCGGCGATCTGCCGATACTTCTTCTCGCTCTCGCGCAGGGCCTCTTCCGCTCTTCTCCGCTCGGTGATGTCCTGATTCACGCCGTAGGTCCTGACTGTCCTTCCCTGGGCATCCTTCACGATGAAAAACCGGACGGCGATTTCGCCTGTCGTGCCGTCCGAGTAAAGCATCTTGTGTTCGATCTGCCGATGGAATCCGGGATCCTTGGTTGCGATCGCGGCCTGCGTTTCCTTGCCCACCAATTCGATGTCGTCGGGATGCAGGAAGCGCTTGGCGTACTCAGCCGATTTCATGGTGTAGCCGCCCTGCTCTCTGGCGGTTGTCCTGAAAATCTTGTAGAACTGGTCGTTGAAGATGAAGAGGTCGTTGAGGACGTCGTACTCCCAGTAGGCAAGATGGGCGATTTCGACCGCGCTGGAGAGTTGGGCCTTGCTGGTCTTCAGCTCCTCCAGGGCCTGCATGCGCTCCTTTCGGACGATGACTTCCTTCAACTCTCTTTCTACGGCGGGGACAAGCCGTTGCAGCCTATCCTTCATGATATAGTCGTAGGCACCAGCCCTCATGGATTCCACGGCCGTCTCCTCGCCGATCGCCCCGGAAACGATGATTACGGGGATATCCAATCCAGCGCCCTTCATCAGTCTGAGAGCGGAGGGGCCGTCGAAGTGCGGAAGATTGTAATCGGAAAGCACGATATCCCAGGGCTTCTTCCGCAAGGCGGAAAGCATGGATTCCGCGGTTTCGACCCTCTCGAAGCTCGGATCGTAGCCGCCTTCCCTAAGGGCGTTAAGGACGAAGAGAGCGTCGTCCTCCGAATCCTCGACGATCAGGACCTGCAGCGGCTTTCCCATCATACTTCCTTCACTTCATACAGCGGATATCGCTCCTCTCGGAATGGCATTCCATGGTTATATCGCAATGAGAATATAAGTTACTCATTTTCTGCGGGTCCAGCAAGGAAAAGCCCCGATGGCCGCGATTCCGGCCGCGCCCGGGGCGTTCACCTCAGGATGAGCCCCGCCGAAGGGTAATCGAGCATCAGCCAGCAGGAAGGATGCTCTCGCAGTATCGCGCAGGGGGACGCGGGGGATATCGGCGCTTTCACCGACATGTGCACCGCCTCCTTCTTGCGCGCGTCGGGAACGGAGCAGACGAGCATCGATGATTTCATGATCTGCCGAATGCTCATGGAGACGGCCTGGGCAGGCACATCGGCCAGGCTGGAGAACCAGCCTTCGCCCACTTGCTGCATGCGGCATTTGTCATCCAGGTCGACCACGATATAGGGGTCTTCGGTGACGAAATCGGCGGGAGGATCGTTGAACGCGAGATGGCCGTTCTCGCCGATGCCGATGAAGGCGACATCGATCGGGTGCTTCGCGATCAAGGCATTCAGGCGAATGATCTCATCCTTGAGGGGGAGGGCGTCGGCTCCGATGAAGTTGAACCTCTTGAGGGCGGGAAGCTTCCGGACGACCCGTTCCTGCATATAGCGGCGGAAGCTGGCCGGGTGGGAGATATTCATGCCGACATACTCGTCGAGATGGAATGCAGTCACCGCGGACCAGTCTATCCCCGGTTCCAGGACGAGCTGCTCGAGCATGGAAAACTGGCTGGCTCCCGTGGCCAGAATGACGTGGGCTTCCCCTCGCGACGCGATGGCGTCGCGGATACCCTGCGCGCCGATGTCGGCCGCATGCTTGCCGAGACTTCCGAGATTTTCATGGATGCAGATGTGCATGGTGTATGGCTCTCCTTTGGCGGTCGCCAGGCTTCATTATCAACCTTGCTGGAGAAAAACTATAGTCCCGGAGCTACCCGGTCAGTCCCCGCGGTTTTTCCGATTGCTCTCCGGAAACCGGGCATCGAGCCTGTGATCGTCGATTCGTCCACGCAGAAGGCGATGCGGAAGTAGCCTGGCGCGCCGAAGGCCGAACCGGGCACCACGAGGATATTCTCTTCCCTGAGCAGCTCCAGGAAGGCGTTGTCGCCGCCTGCACCGGGAATTTTCGGAAAAAGATAGAAGGCTCCTTCGGGAAGGTTGAATTCGTACCCGGCGGCACTCAGCCCGTCGGCGAGGAGGTCCCTGGCGCGCTGGTACCGGGAAACGTCGACAAGAGCCGGCCCGGGAAGTGCCGCGATGACATGCTGCATGAGACTCGGGGCGTTGACGAATCCGAGGATTCTGTTCGCGAGGCTCAAGGCGGCCATGAGGTTGTCGAGGTCCTCCGCCCGCGGGTTCACCGCCGCGTAGCCTATTCGCTCCCCGGGGAGGGAGAGCTCCTTCGAGTACGAGGTGGCGACTATCGAGTGAGGATAGGAGGCGAGGGGACTCGGGACTTTCCGTCCGTCATAGGCAAGAGCCCTGTATGGCTCATCGGAAACGAGGTAGATGGCGTGTCCCACGGCCGCGCTCCTGCGCTTCATCGCCGCGGCCAGGCCGGCGAGCGATTCGGCCGAGTAGATCCTGCCGGTGGGATTATGGGGGGTGTTCACGAGGACTATCTTGGTGCGCGGTCCCATGGCGGCCTCGAGGGCCTGGATATCGAGGGAGAAATCGGGAAGGGTCGGGACCGTCCGGAGGATTCCGCCGTGATTCTCCGCGATGAATCCATATTCGACAAAGTAGGGTGAGCTGACGAGCATCTCGTCGCCGGGCTCGAAGAGCGCCTTGCAGACGATATTGAGGGCGCCGGCGGCCCCGCAGGTGACGACGATCTGCGAAGCTTCGATGGGAACGCCCTGTTCGGCCGCGATACGGGCGGCTATGGCCTTTCTCGTCGATGGAAGACCGGCGTTGGGCATATAGGCATGAAGGTTGGGCGCATCGGCCTCCACGACGGCTTTCAGTGTGGATTTGAAGAGCCCGGGTGGGGGAAGGTTGGGGTTGCCTATGCTGAAATCGAAGACTTTGTCGGCTCCATGGATGGCCTTGAGCCTGGCTCCCTCTTCGAACATCTTCCGGATCATGGACCCGTTGGCCACGTATTCCTTCATCTTCCGCGAAATTGCCATTCAGCCTCTCCTTGCATTCGGTCTGACGACTCTCTACCCATGCGTTTTTACCGGGGATAGAGGTCCATCGTCCTGGCTTTCAGTCTCGCCAGGCCCAGCACGATATCGATATGGGGCGTCTCCTCGCCCAGCAGCCTGCCGATTTCCGCCACGGAACCCAGAAGGGCGTCCAGTTCCAACGGACGCCCGGCTTCCACATCCTGGAGCATCGAGGTTTTGAACGCGCCGAGCTTCCGGCTGACAAGTATCCTGTCATCGACGCTCTGCTCGATGGGGCAGCCGATCCTGGCTCCGATGCGCTTGGCTTCGGCCATCACCTCCCTGCAGAGGCGGTTCACCAGGGGATCGTCCAGTATGCGGTCCATGGTCGCTCCCGTGAGCGCGGAAAGCGGATTCATGGTCATGTTGCCCCAGAGTTTGTACCATATTTCCCTCTGGATGGAATCGGTCCGGCGGATCGTGAAACCTGAGTTTTCCAGGATTCCGGCCAAATCCTCCAGACGACGGGAAAGGAGGCCCGAAGGCTCCCCGATGATGAGGGTTCGCGCGGGAAGGGCCTGGACGAAGCCCGGTTCGGGGCAGGAGGCGCCGAAGTGGACGACGCATCCGATCACCGACTCGGCGGGGATGAGGTCGGCGATCCTTCCTCCGGGATCGGTGGAGTCGAGGATTTTTCCCTCGAGACCCCCGCCGAAGCCCTGGAAGAACCACCAGGG
>CAZRYP010000066.1:4746-10377 GCA_964604295.1 uncultured Treponemataceae bacterium | reverse complement strand
TGGGAAAGGCGAGCGAGGAGCCCACCACGCCCGCGGCGCCCAACAGCGCGGCTTTCTTGAGAAAGTCCCGTCTCGAAACCTCTTTGTCGAAATAGCTGCTCATCCCGCTCCCTCCTTTTCTGCATTCGGCATCGGCATTGAACATTTGTTCATCACCGTACCAATACACAAAATGGTAGGACCAGCTCGGGTCGGCGTCAAGCCTCGAATCGTGTTTTTTATCCCGATTGTGCGAAAATTTACCGCTGGTCCCAGCCGAGCAGCGTGGCCGGCCCATGGAACGGAGCGATTCGGTCCGCCTCACTCCGCCGCGGGGACGCGGGACTCCTGATAATGCAGTTCCATGTCCGACTGGTCGCCCGAGACCATCAGGGCGTAGACGCAGCGGTCCCCCAGGACGAAGTAGTGGGAATAATGAAGTGGGATATCCTTGGCGTCGAAGATCACCTTCGTGATGGAGAAGAGGGGGTCGCCGGGCACGCACTTCAGGTATTCGGCATGCTCGGTGCCGGCGCGGATGACGCCCAGGGTCTTGTAGGCCCTCGCGAACACCAGGCCGTAATGGTGGTGCATCAGGCCGAAGGTGGAGACATTGTCGACGAGGAGTTCGGAAAGGCCGGGGTACATCGACTCCACGAAATAGGCGTTGTCGAGCATGTAGGGAACGGAAGCGTCCGACATCAGTCTCCGGAGATGGATGACCCTCGTGCCGAGCTCTATTCCCAGGTTCTCGGCGACCTCCAGGTCGGCTTCCTCGACATCCTTGGAGAGGACGCGGCTGGACTTGTTCTTTATCCCGTCGTTCGAGCTTTCGCTGAAGCCGCCGAAGGAGCGGAGCTGACGCTGTATGTGGCGGTAGCTCACGAAAGTTCCCCTGCCCTGCTGCGAGGAAAGATATCCCTCGAGGGCCAGTTCGGAGAGCGCCCTGCGGACGGTGATCCGGCTTACCCCATATTTCTCGACGAGGCTCAGTTCCCCGGGAAGGCGATCGCCGTAGCCGTAGACGCCCGCGAGGATGTTCCCGATGAGGGTCTGCTTGAGCTGTTCGTAGAGGGGTCTGGAACTCGTCTGTGTCAGCATGCGCTGTGCATTCTCCCGATCAGGATTCGAAGGCGCGGGGATGGCCGAAGCCACCGAAGAAGCCGCAAGTCTCGGCCGCGCGTCCGGCCGCGTAATCCAGCGAGGCCGCCATGTCGCCGCCTTCGTGGTAGCGAGTGAGAAAGCCGGCTATGAAGCTGTCTCCCGCGCCCATCGTGTCCACTACGCTTCGCGCCGGCTTCACTGGCTGGAAAAAGCGTTTTCCGAGGCGGGAGAAAAGGGCTCCCCTCGAGCCGAGGGTGATGCCGACTATCTCGGTCCCGCGTTCATGGCAACGTTGAATGATAGAGTCCAGCCTCGTTTCTGTCAACGCGGCGCCGGAGAAGAAAGCCAGGCGCAGATGGGGACACACCGCGTCGATGTAGTCGTCCTCGTTCCTCGTGGAGAAATCGAAGGAGAGATCGACGCGGGAGGCGAGGTTGGGGAGCTCGGGCTCGATGCCCGAGTAGCAGGAACTGTGGCAGAGGTCGAAGCCTCCTATGTAGTCCAGGTCGGGGGGAGTGAGCCTGATGCGGAATATGTGCTGGGCAGTGTTCTTGGGTCCCCCCACGAAAACCCTGTCCCCGTCGGGAGAGAGGTTCACCGCCGGATGGCCCGATGCCGCGTACACCCTGCGGGAACGGCTCCACTCGACGCCTTCGATATCCAGGCAGCGCTGAATGTGCCCGGCTTCGGGATCGTCGCCGAATATGCCCATGTAGGCCACGGGCGAGGCCCCGTTCCTGCGGCAGTTCACCGCGACATTCACTGCGTTGCCGCCGGGATAGTACATCCTCTGGTCGAGGTAGCAATCGACGACGTTGTCGCCTACGCCAATCATTTTCATCGCTGTTTTCCTTTCCGCCGGCGCGGTCCGTATGGCCCGTATGGCGGGCTGGCGGCATGGACTCAGGTCCGCCCGCCCTCGCCTAGCCCTTGACGGATCCGGCCATCATGCCGCGGACGAAGTGCTTCTGCACCGAGATGAAGAATATCATGATGGGCACCGCAGAGATGGCCATGCCGGCCAGCAGGGGGCCCCAGTCTATCTGGAGGGCGTCCCGGAAGCTCATGAGGCCTGCCGGTATCGTCCTGTACTTGTTCGAGTCTATGAAGATGATCGCGAAGAGGAACTCGTTCCAGGCATAGTAGGCGGTGAGTATGGCGCTGGTCAGGAGGATGGGCCTGGACATGGGCAGGAAGATCCTGCCATAGATCTGCAGGCTGCTGCAGCCGTCGAGGGTGGCCGACTCCTCGATCTCCTTGGGTACGCTCAGGAAGAACGAGCGTATGAGGAGCGTGTTGAGGGGAAGCCTGAAGGCCACATAAGGCAAGATGAGGGCGAGATAGGTGTTCCTGATCCCCAGCCTGGTGAGGATGCCATAGAGAGGGACGAGGCAGACCTGGGGATTGAGCATCATGCCGCCCATCACGACGACGAGGACATATTTCAACCAAGGGGTCTTGTAGCGCGAGAGCCCGTAGGCGCAGAGCGAGGACAGACTCAGGACGCCCGCGATCGTGCTCAGGGTGACGATGAGGCTGTTGACGAAATAGCCCGATATCCCCCTGTTCCAGGCATTCACATAGTTCTGCCACTGGGGTTCGGCCGGAAAGGCCCACACGTTGAGGGTGATTTCCTCGGTAGTCTTGAGGGAGGACATGAGGACCCAGAAAAGAGGATACGCCACCATCACGAAGCCCGTGCAGAGAACGGCGAGGATCAGGACCTGGGCTGGCCCTATGGAATTTCTTTTGTAGTGGAACGCGTCTGCGCCTGTCATGGGTCAATCCTCCCCACTGCGGAAAGCCGTGAGCTGGATCACCGCGAAGACCGCGGAGATGAGGAAGATCACGACCGCTATTGTGGACGCGTAGCCCATCATGTCCTTGAAGAAACCCGACTGGTACATGTGGACGGCCAGGGTTATGGAGCTCGTGCCCGGACCGCCGCCCTTGGTGAGTATGTAGGGTTCGTTGAACACGAGGAAGGAGCCGGTCACCGTGATCACGGAAGTGACGAAGAACATCTCCTTCACCTGGGGAAGGGTTATGACGAAAAACCTCCGGAGCTTGCCGGCGCCGTCGATTTCGGCGGCCTCATAGAGCTCCTCGGGAATTTTCTGGATCGCGACGATGAAGAGCATCATCACATAGCCCGTGCTGTGCCATTGCGAGACGGCGATGGTCGCCCAGATCGCAGTCTTTCCCGATCCGAGCCAGGGCCGGGCCCAGGCGCCCAGGCCGACGAGGTTGAGGAAGTTGTTGAGTATGCCGTCTATCGGGCTGTAGATGAAGCCGAAGAGCAGGCAGACCACGGAGACGGAAATGACGACGGGAAGGAAGAAGGTCGTCCTGAAGACGGGCGCGAGCCGCCTGATGGACCTGTCCTCCAGGATGGCGGCGAGCACGAGACCCCAGCAGACCTGGATGAGGACGGAGATTAAGGCGTAGCGCGTGTTGTTCCGCAGGGCGGTGAGGACGACTTCGTCTTTGAGAAGCATCCTGTAGTTTTCCAGGCCGATGAAAATCTTCTCAGGGGAGAAGGCCGAGAACCTGAAGAAACTGTAGATCATGTTCTGCACGAGGGGGTAATAGACGAATACCCCCAGCACGGCGATGCAGGGCAGCACGAACCCCAGGGGTTCGACTGCCGACCGAATCCTTCTCGACACCATGGAAGACTCCTTCCTCACCGACATGAAAAGGGGACGCGGGAAGTCCCGCGCCCCCTTTCGCATTCTTGCAGCTTACTTTTTCGCTTCGCTTTTGACTACCTTGGCGGCAGCCTGGGCGGTGGCGATGACCTGGTCGATGGTCTTGTCGCCTGTTGCGACGGCCTGGGCGCCGCGCATGAAGGCATCGGCGATCTTGATGTTGACCGCGTTGTCGAACCAGGGGGCCGAGCCCTTGACGCTGTTGATCAGATCGATGGCCTGCATCAGTTCGGGATAGGAGTTCTCGCTGTTGACCGAGCCGATCACCGCGACGGGAGCGCCGACGGCTTTCACGAACTTGGAGGTGTTCTCCTTGGAGAGGAGGAACTTGAAGAACTTCTCGGCGGCTTCGGGGTTCTTGCTCGTATTGGACATCATGAAGCCTTCTGGAGCTCCCGTGAGGAGCCCGGGATCGCCTTTGCCGTCGGCGAAGGCCGGGAAGTTGAAGTAGCCGTAGCTGGGCTTCGTCTTGGAGGCCTGGATGTAGGAGAATTCCGCGAGCTGGAGATAGATCAGGGGGAGCTTGCCGGCGATGAACTGGTTGCGCACCTCGGTGTGGCTCAGGGATGTGGCGTTCGGTCCCATGTAGGTCACGAGCTTCTGGAAGCGCTCGAGGACGGTCCTGTAGCCGGGATTGGAGAACTCGCCCGTGGCTTCGGCATAGTCTTTGGCTAGCACGTCGGCGGGGAGGTAGCGCTGGAACATAGTGCCGAGGTAATGGGAGATGGCCCAGGCGTCGGAGAGCCCCTCGAGGAGGGGCACGTTGTAGCCCTTGGTCTTGAGGGTATCCAGGGTGGAGATCAGCTCGTCGTAGGTCGAGGGAAGCTTGCTGATGCCGGCCTTGGCGAATATGTCCTTGTTGTAGACGAATACCTTGCCGTCGATGGTGAGGGGCATGCCGTAGGTGACGCCGTCGAAGGTGAAGGGCTTGACCTGCGACTGGATGAAGGAGCTCGCGAAAGCCTTGTCCCTGGCGAGGAGATCGTTGAGGGACTTGACCCTGCCGGACTTCACGAGGTTGTAGGCGAAACTATCGGACCAAGTGATGAAGACATCGGGCACATCGTTGGAGGAGATGAGGACGCGGATCTTTTCCTTGTACGCGTCGTTGACGACGCTGTCCATCTCTATCTTGATGCCCGGATTCTCCTTCTCGAACTCGGCCACGACCTGGTTGAAATAGCTGAATCTGGGTTCCATGGGCCAGCGGTGGAAGAAGCGGATCGTCACCTTGCCGCTCTGGGCCGCGGCGAAGGACACCGACATGGCGAGCAGGATGGAAACGGCCAATAATCTCTTGAACATGAAAGCCTCCTGAATATCGTGCTGCCCCGCGCCAGGCGAGGGGCGTAGCTCACTTCGATCGGATGCGGGGGCCGGGCGTTATGAGCCCTGTCCCGCTCCTCCTTTTCAGTACTCCATCTTCCACATGTAGCGCCGCACAGAGAGGGGATGACCGCGGTGTTCGGCCAGCCTTTCCGCGAAGACGCGCAGGACGGCGCCGAAAATGGGTGCGGAGAAATAGCTCTTCAGGCTGGCGTCGATGCCTGTCCAGTCGAACTCCTCGGCATCCACGACAGTCACTTTCCTGCTGAACTTCGCGGCGAACGCGAGGGCGCGTTCGTCCAGGGGGCGGGTCTCGCCGGCCGTTTTCATGAGAAGGAAGGGAACATCGTAGTCGGTGATCTCGAAGGGCCCATGGAAGTACTCGCCGGAATGGATGGCCGCGGAATGCACCCACTGCATCTCCTGCAGAAGACAGATGGCGAAGGAATAGGCTTCTCCGTAGACGGGGCCTGAAGCCATGGTGTAGATGATGGGCTCACGCTTGTGGCTC
>CAZRYP010000066.1:0-4736 GCA_964604295.1 uncultured Treponemataceae bacterium | reverse complement strand
GAGCCGAAGGTGTCGGCGGCCTGGGTGAACCTGGCTTTGTTCCTGGCGAAAATTCCCTGCAAGTCTTTCACGGCTTCCAGGGCCAGCTTGTATTTCGGGTCGGGCCGCATGGCGTCGAGAATGCCGAACATAAAGCGGAGAGCCATTCCGGAGCGGTGTTCGTAGGCGTCGGCATCGGGACCCCAGTCGTAGTGGAGATTGTATTCGGCGGCTTGCCAAAGGGGCGAATCGACCTTGAAGGAGTAGGCGACGGTCAGGGCTCCCTTGCCGCGCGCGAAGGCCGTGGCTTCCACCGTCTCGGGGGTGTTGCCCGAGTGGCTGCAGGTGATCACGAGGGAATCGGATCCGAGGGCCTTGGGATTCCTATGGATGAATTCGTTGGAGGAAAGAACGAAGGTGGGTATGGCTGTTTCCCTGTCGAACAGGTACTGCTGGTTATACATGTAGGCAAGCGAGCCGCCGCAGGCCACAAAGTAGATATTTCCGGGATTTCTTCCCTTCACAGCCTTGATGGCGGCAGCAAGCAGCTGTCCATGGTCAACGGTCATCAAGATCCCCCTTATGTCATTATAATACATCTTATGATGTATTAGGTTGTATTATATTTGACATTCCGCTCCTGTCAAGACCCAAAAATCGAATTCTTTATTTTTTGCTTGTGCGGTCCTTTGACGCTTTGGGGAGGGGCGGAAGGAGGATTCCGGGTTTAGCCGAGATCGGCGTATGCGGAGGGAACCTGCTCCATGCCGAATTTTACGCCGAAGGCCGTGCCGAGGAATTCCGGGGTCAGCACTTCCCCGGGCGGGCCGAGGCGGAGCGTTTTCCGGGCGCCGAGCACGAGTATGGTGTCGGCGAGGGAGCGCGCGAGGGCGATGTCGTGGGTGGCGAAGACGATCGTCCTTCCCCTGGACGAGAGGGCGGCGAGCTCGCGCGCGACGCGGTGCGCGTTGGCGGGATCGAGGAGGGAAGTCGGCTCGTCCAGGAGGAGGAGTTCGGCCTCCTGGGCCAGGCAGCGGGCGATCCTCACAAGCTGGAATTCGCCGCCGGAAATTTCCCCGGCCTTGCGCTCCGCGAGGGATTCCAGGCCCAGTTCGGCGAGAGCCGACAAAGCAGCCGCTTCGTCCGCGCTTCCGGGGAGGGAGAGCGGCTGTATGTGGGGAGCCCTGCCCATGAGGACAAATTCCAGCACGCCGTAGTTGAAGGGAAGCCTCTCGATCTGGGGGAGGAAGGCTACCTTCCGCGCCAGGACGCGGGGGGACAGGCCGCTCACCGCTTCCCCGCCGAGGAGGACTTGGCCGGCTCCGGCCTCGAGCTTTCCGCCCAGGAGGGACAGGAGGGTCGTCTTGCCCGCGCCGTTGGCGCCGAGGATGGCGAGCCTGGACCCTCCTTCGAGGAGGAAGGAGACATCCTCCAGGATCACCCCCCTCCCCTTTCGGGAAAACCCCAGGGCTCTCGCCTCGAGAGCCTTCATCGCGTCATCTCCGTCGAGCGCGCGGCCAGGAGGCCCGCGAAGGCCATGGCCCCGAGGAGGGCGGTGACGATGCCCAGGGGAAGCTCTCCCGGGAAAAGGGTGCGCGCGAGGCCGTCGGCGAGGAGGGCGAAGACGGCTCCCCCGGCCATCGACAGGGGTATGGAATTCCTTCCGTCCGGCCCCCCGTAGTTCCTCGCGACATGGGGCACGATGAGGCCGATCCAGGAGACGATGCCGCAGGCGGCCGTCACCGCGGCCACCCCGACGGCCGCCATCATGGCGATGGCCGCCCTTTCGATTTCGGGCCGCAGGCCCATGGATCTGCTCACCTCGTCATCCAGGGAGAGGAGGGTCGCCCGCCAGCGCATGAGAAAGAGAAAGCCCAGCGAGAGCAGGGAGACCGGCGCGATCGTCCAGAACCTCTGCCAGCCCATCGCGGTAAGGGAACCCATGGTCCAGAAGACGATGTCGGGCAGCTGGGACAGGGGGTCGGCCACATATTTCACCGCGGCCAGAAGGGAGGAGAAGAAGGCCGAGACCGCTAAGCCGGCGAGGATGAGCCTCAGGACCTGTCCGCCGAACCTGAAGCGTCTCGAGAGGAAGAGGCTCGCGCCGAGAGCGAGCAAGGCCATGGCAAAGGAGCAGAGCGATACGAAGGCAGGGAGGGCTGATCCGGAAAGCAAGGCCTTGAGGGGCGTCCAGGTCCCGGCGACAAGGGCGAGAGCCGCTCCGAAGGCGGCCCCCTGGGACACTCCCAGAAATCCGGCGTCCACGAGGGGGTTGCCGAAGATGGTCTGGAAAGCCGCTCCCGAACCGCCCAGCACGGCCCCGAGGAGGATGGCGCCAAGGGCGCGGGGCAGCCTGATGGACAAGAAGATCCTCTGAGCGGTGCCGTCGGAGAAGAGGAGGCGGGGATCCATGAAGCCGGGCTCGGGATACCGTCCCGCGAAGAGATAGATGGCGAGACTCGCCGCGAGGACGGCGGCGAAGGACAGGCGAACGGCCCTGACCGATTTCATGCGCAAGTCGCCCTTGCTCAGGGCGCCATGTCGCCGGCGAGCCTGGGTCCGACGGTCGAGTCAAAGGCCGCGGAATCCATGCCGTAGAGCTTCGAGAAGAAGGTCCGCGCCTCGCCCAGGATGGGCTTGTCCGCGAAGAGCGGGGGGTGGAGCATGGCGGCCATCCACTGGAGGCCGAGGATCCACCGGGTATCGGGCTGGTCCCAGGAGTAGAAGTCCTGGACGAATCCGTACACGGCTCCTCTCCGGACCGCCTCGACCCTTGAAAGTCTCCCGTCCGCGGCGAGGCTCCGGGCGGCTTTCCGGGCGTTCTCCCTGTAATTGACGACAAAGATCGCGTCCGGGTTCCAGGCGGCGATCTGCTCCGCGTTCACCTTGGCCCAACCCGCGCCGGGATTGGCCCCCTTCCAGACGGGGACTCCTCCCGCCAGCTCCACGAGCCTGGTCTGCATCCAGGATGCGGGCGGCACTTCCCAGACCCCCTCGGCGGGACTCGCCGCCTGGACGAGGAGGACCCTGGGTTTCGAAGCCCCGGCCGGATCCTGGGCCGCGCCCTTCGCCCCCGTCCTCGTGGCAAGCCTCGCGGCGACCTCGGATAGGGCCCTCTCGTAAAAAGCGGCGATTTCCGCCGCCCTGGCCTTCTCCCCGAGGAATTCCCCGAGGGCGGCGATGTCTGCGGCGTAATCCTCGGGCGTTTCGAGGTTGAGGTAGAGTTGCCTGATCCCGAGCGCGTCGAGGGAAGCGCCGACGCTCTTCCTCATGCTGCTCTTCATGATCACGGCATCGGGCTTGAGGGAGGCGTAGACTTCGACGCCGGCGCTCCTGTCGATCACCGGTTTTCCCGGAAAAGCGGGATCGAGGGCCGTGAGGAAGACTCCCAGCCCCTGATCGGCCCCCGCCACGGCTATGACGCGATCTCCCGCCCCCGGGAAGAGGTAGACCGCGTCGGCCACCATGATCACCGCCTTGCCGCCGAGGACGATCCTCTGCTGGGAAAATCCGGACATGGTCGCGACGACGAGGAAAAACGCGAACAGAATGCCTTTGGTTCCCACACGTTTGTTGATGGTTTTCATACCGATCAGCCTAACCCAATATGGGTCGCCACGAAAGCCCTGTAATCCCCATTGGAGGCGAGAAGGTCGGAGTGACTGCCGAAGCCGGCCGCCTCCCCCTCCCTGAGAAAAAGGACCTTGTCGACATACTGGACGCTTGAAAGCCTGTGCGACACGGCGATGACCGTTCTTTCCTCCCCCTCAAGGGCCTTCCAGAGCTTTTCCTCGTTCTTCGTGTCGAGGCTCGCCGTCATGTCGTCCAGGATGAGGAGTTCGGGATCCCTCGCGAGGGCGCGGGCGATGGCGATCCGCTGCTTCTGCCCCCCGGAAACGCTCAGCCCCCGCTGTCCCAGGATCGTTTCCTCCCTGAGGGGGAAGGACCGGATCTCCCCGTCGATCTGCGCCGTTCCGGCCAGTTCCCAGAATCGCTCCGAGGACAAGGCCGGGGGATAGGCGCGCGTGCCGAAGGCCACGTTTTCCATGATGCTTCCGGAGAACAGCAGGGCTTCCTGCGGCACATAGCCGATGAGAGCCGCCCAGTCGCTCCTTGAAAGCCCGGTCAGGGGATGGCCGTTGACAAGGATGGATCCTCCCTGCGCGGGGAGGAGTCCGGCTATGATCTTGACGAGGCTGGACTTGCCCGAGCCTACGGGACCGATGACGAGGACTCGCTCACCGCGGCCCAGGCCGAAGGATAGGCCGGAGATGTCCGGCTTCTCCCTTCCTTCGTACCGGAATGTGACATTCCTCAGTTCAAGCCTTTCGAATGCCTGGACGCGGACCGGCCGCTCTGGCTTTGGAGCCCCTGGAAAATCGCCTATCTCCTCGAGCCTGTCGATGTTCACGAAAGCTCTCTTGCCCAGGATGAAGAGCTGAGGTATGTCCAGGATCGGGTAGATGAGGAGGTTGAGGTAATTGTAGAAGGCATAGAACGTGCCGATCGTTATCGAGCCCCTCACCGCCATGAGGCCCCCCGCGAAGATCAGGGCTATCTGGGCGACATAGTCGATGTTCTGGTAGATGAGGTTGAGGATGGTGTCCAGCCTGATCACTTCCATCTCGGTCCTGAACCGCCTTCCCAGGGCTTCGGAGAAGAAGCGCTCGTACTTGGCTTCGCTCGCGAAGGCCTTGATTATCCTCGCTCCCGAGAAGCTCATCTCCAGCTGCTCGTTGATATGGGAGATCGCCTCC
>CAZRYP010000065.1:0-10393 GCA_964604295.1 uncultured Treponemataceae bacterium | reverse complement strand
AAGACGGCCAAGACGACGATACTCTCCCTCCGCAAGTCGACGAAGGAAGACCTCTTCGTGAGACGATACTACGAGGATCTCTACAGCACGGCCCCGAGTTCGGCCGAAATCGCCTTCGTGTCTTCCATGGCCAAACCCCAGCGGAGCATATCCTATGTGACCCTTCCCCTCTCCGACTATCCGGCCGAGGAAGTGGCGGCATGGGGGAACAAGAACGCCGACCTGTTCAGGACTCTCCAGGTATCGCGCATCACGGTGACGAGCTCCGAAGCCGACGCCAAGAAAATCCTCCAGCAGGTCAGGGACAACAAGCTGTCCTTCGAGGACGCGGCCAAGAGCCACTCCCAGGACGCCTATGCCGACAAGGGCGGGGACGCCGGCAGCGTCTATTACTATCTCTTCGCCGAGAGTTTCCTCGGTAAGGACGATGCCCTCGCCGTCTCGGCCCTGAAAAAGGGCGAGCTGTCCGAGGTCTACAAGATCGCCGACAAGGCCTGGGCTTTCTTCAGGGTGAACGGCGAGCCGACCCCTCCGGACTTCACGAAGCAGGCCACACTGGACGAAGCCAAGGCCTATCTCTTCGAGAAGGAGAAGGGAACACTCGAAGGCTGGGCGATCGCCAAGGCCAACCTCCTCGTTTCCTCGCCGGAAGGATCCCTTTTCCAGGCCGCGGCCAAAAAAGCCGGCCTTCCCCTCAAATCGGCCGGCCCCTTCATCGTGAACCTCGGGAATCCCTCCTTCTACGCGTACAACCAGCAGATTCCCCTTCTCCAGACGCCCTTCGACAACCAGGATCCCATACTCCAGGCGGCCGAACAGGACGAGGCTTTCATGACCGAGCTTTTCTCGCTTCCCAAGGGCAAGGTCTCCAAGCCCCTCGTCGTGGGAGAGAGCGTGATCCTGTTCAGCGTGACGGGCGACGCCTCGGCGACGGATGACGACACCGCGATGGTCAAGTTCGCCTACCCCTACTTCCACCAGCAGACGATCGATACCCAGACCAGGACCACTTTCAGCAAGAGCAAGAAGCTCAAGAACGACTTCAACACGACATTCTTCAAGATTTTCAAGCCCGGAACCGAGACTTCCTCGGATACTTCCTCCGAGACCACGACGACGGCGGCGCCCTCGGCGAACTGACGCTGTATCCAGGCACAAGAAAGAGGGCCGCCCGGGTTTATCCCGGGCGGCCCTCTTCGCGCTCATGCGCGCGTCAGCTCAAGACTCGTCCTCGTCCGTCCTGAGGACGGCGAGGAAGGCATCCTGGCCCAGCTCTATGTTGCCGACCATCTTCATGCGCTTCTTGCCTTCCTTCTGTTTCTCGAGGAGCTTGCGCTTTCGCGAGATGTCGCCGCCGTAGCATTTTGCCAGGACGTCCTTGCGCACGGGATTGACGGTCTCCCTGGCGATGATCTGTCCGCCGATGGCGCCCTGTATGGCCACCTTGTACTGCTGGCGCGGGATGTTCTTCTGCAGGCGTTCGCAGACCTTGCGCGCCCTTTCGTAGGAACCCTCGCGGTACACGAGCATGGAAAGCGCGTCCACAGGGTCCCCGTTGATGAGGAAGTCCAGTTTCGCCAGGTTGGTGGGCCTGTAGCTCGTGACTTCGTAGTCGAAACTCGCGTAGCCGCGGCTGGTCGATTTCAGCTTGTCGTAAAAATCGAAAAGCACTTCGGCGAGGGGCATTTCAAAGACGAGTTCGACGCGCTTCTCGTCCAGATGGGTGAAGGATTTCTGCTCGCCCCTCTTGCCGACGCAGAGGGTTATCAGGTTGCCGATGTAGGCGACCGGGGTGATGATCTGGGCCTTGATGTAGGGTTCGTCGGCGCCGTCTATCCTCGAGGGATCGGGATACTGGCTCGGGTTGTCGATGAATACGGTTTCGCCGTTCTGCAGCTTCAGCTTGTAGCGCACCGAAGGCGCCGTCATGATGATGGACTGGCCGAACTCGCGTTCCAGCCTCTCCTGGATGATCTCGAGGTGGAGGAGGCCCAGGAAGCCGCAGCGGAAGCCGAAGCCGAGGGCCAGGGAACTGTCCTTTTCGCAGATCAGGGAGGCGTCGTTGAGCATGAGTTTCTCGATGCTTTCCTTGAGATCGTCGTAGTCGGAGGAGTCCATGGGGTAGATGGAGCTGAAAACGACGGGCTTGATTTCCTTGAATCCCGGCAGAGCCTCGAGGCAGGGGTTGTCCTCGTCGGTGATGGTGTCGCCCACCCTCACGTCGCGGACCGTCTTGATGCCCGCGGTGCAATAGCCGACCTCGCCGGCCGAGAGCATGTCCGTGGCGCTGGACTGGTCTATCTTGAAAAGGCTGACTTCTTCCACTTCGTGCAAGGCTCCGCTCGACATGAAGCGTATGTTCATCCCATTCCTAATCCGCCCCGAGATGACGCGCACGTGAACGATGGCGCCCTTGTAGGCATCGTAGTGCGAATCGAAGATCAGGGCCTGCAGGGGAGCGTCGGGGGATCCCTTCGGAGAGGGGAAACGCTGGACGATGGCTTCGAAAAGCTCGTCGATGCCTATCCCCATCTTGGCGGATACGGCGAGGGCCGCGTCCCCGTCCAGGCCGAGATCCTTGTCTATCTGCTTTCTCACCGATTCCACGTCGGCGGCGGGCATGTCTATCTTGTTGATGACGGGGAGTATCTCCAGGTCGTGTTCGAGGGCCATGTACATGTTCGAGAGGGTCTGGGCCTGGACTCCCTGGGTGGCGTCGACGACGAGGATGGCTCCTTCGCAGGAGGATATGGCCCTCGAAACCTCATAGGAAAAATCCACATGTCCCGGGGTATCGACCAGGTTGAGGGTGTAGGTCTTGCCGTCGGCGGCCAGGTAGGGCAAGGTGATCGCCTGGCTCTTGATAGTGATGCCCCTCTCCCTCTCTATATCCATATTGTCCAGCATCTGGTTCTGCATCTTCCGCTGGTCCACGAGATGGGCCTTCTCGATGAAGCGGTCGGCTAGGGTCGACTTGCCGTGGTCGATGTGAGCGATGATGCAGAAATTCCTGATGAGTTCCTTCTCGTGCATGCCTGTACTCTACAGGAAATGCCGTCTTTACGCAATTATGCGCCGCCGACGCCTTGAAAACGTCCTTCCCGCGGCGCATAGTGATGCCCTATGACAGGATTCGGAAAACTGCCTCGCAACGCTCGGACCTGCATCCCCCTCGAGCTTCTCTGGGCCTTCTTCGGTCCCATGGTCATGTACTACATGCCCCTTTTCCAGCGCCAGCTGGGGCTGGGCGAAGTCCAGATGGGCCTTGTCAATTCGGTCAATATCGCGGCAGGCCTCTTCTTCTATCTCCTCGCCGCGCCGATCACGAACAAGCTGGGAAGGCGGAACACGAGCCTCTGGTTCGATTTCGTGGCATGGTCCCTCACCATGGTCATATGGGCGCTGTCAAGGAGCCTGGCCTGGTTCATCCTGGCCGCCGTGACGAATGCCGTGGTGAGGATAGTCATGGTTTCCTGGAACCTCCTCATTTCCGAGGACGCGAACGACGAGCAGCGCACGACGATCTTCAGCTATATCAACATCATCGGAACCTTGGGCGGCTTTTCCACCTTCCTGGGCGGCATGGTCATCGCCGGCCTCGGCACGGTGCCCGCCATGAGGATCATCTTCTGGGTCGGCGCCTTCGTCCTCACCGCCATGTTCATCATCCGCTTCCTCGGCACCGGCGAGACCGCGACAGGCACATACATCAGGGAGAAAACCAGGAGCGAAAAGTTCCACCTCCTCGTGCTGAGGCAGATACCCAAGGCCGCCCACGCCCTGCGCGATCCTTTCTTCCTCAGGATGACGGGCATCTATTTCATCGGCAACGCCGTCCTCTCCATCGACTTCTTCCGGATCCTGTATATGACTGAAGAAAAGGGTCTCTCCTCTTTCGTCGTATCGGCCATCCCGGCCCTCAGCGCCTTAGTAAGCATCGTCATATTCTTCTTCATTCTCCCGCGCCAGAAAGCCTTGAAGAACAGGGAACACCTGGCCAACGCCTTTCTCGCCTGCACGGCGGCCCAGATCCTCTTCATAGCCATGCCCAAGGCTTCGCCCCTCTCTGCCATCCTCATCTTCCCTACCCTCCAGGCGTCCTATGCCCTTTTCCAGACCTTCCGCGACACTCTGTTCATGAACGGCACGGATCCCGACCACAGGAGCGAGCGATTCAGCCTCATCTCCGCCCTGATGATGTTCTTCAGCATACCCATGGGCTGGCTGGCGGGACTCCTCTATTCGGTTTCGCCCAGACTTCCCTTCATCCTGGCCAGCCTCCTCTACGCGGCCGGCTTCTTCCTGGCGAGGAGCCTGAAGCGATATGAAAGCTAGCCGCGCCAGGGACCTGGGAAGCCTCGCCGCCGAAGCGCCGGTGGAGAGCGGGCGCCTCCGCTTCGAGGCCGCCGCCCGTCCCCGATCCCATGCCGACTGCGTCCTCGTCTGGATGCAGAAAGCCCAGCGGAGCAGGGACAACCCCGCACTGGACATGGGTTTCCACCTTGCCAACGCCCTCGGACTCCCTCTCCTCGTCCTTTTCGTGCTCACGGATTATCCCGGAGCCCAGCCTGGCCACTACCGCTTCATGCGGGAAGGATTGGCCGAATGCGCGGCCGACCTCCGAGACCGGGGAGCGGCCTTCCTCATGGATTCCGGAAACCCGGTGGATCTTGTAGCCGCCCATGGCCGCCGCGCCGCGGTTCTGGTGGCCGACGAAGGGAAACTCGCGTTCGAGCGCCGATGGAGGGAGGAAATCGCGGCGATGTCCGACATGCCGCCCCTCATCCTCGTCGAAACCGAATCCGTGGTGCCTCCCTTCGCGGCGAGCGATCACCAGGAATGGTCGGCCGCGACGCTGCGCCGTAAGATATCCGCGAAAATGCCATTCTACATGGAACTCCCCGAAGGCATCCCCGAATGCCGCGTGGCGGCGAAGACCTCAGACTTCCCTGGCCTCTCGCCTTCCTTCCCGGATTCTTTCGGGAAGGAATCATCGGGCCTGGATCCCCTCTTCTCCCTCCAGCGCCTGGACTTCAGGCCGGGCTGGAAGGCCGGGATGGAAAGCTTCGGGCATTTCCTGGACTCTGGCGGCCTCGAACGCTACCACGAGGCCCGCAACGATCCCTGCGCCCGGGGACAGAGCGGCATGAGCCCCCATCTGCATTTCGGCCAGATCTCCCCTGTCGCCCTCGCAAAGGCGGCGCTGGAGCGTTCGCCGGGAGCCGCCCAGACCTATATCGAACAGCTGGTCGTCCGGAGGGAACTGGCCCTCAACTATGTCCTTTTCAATCCGGGCTACGACCGCTATGAGACGGCTGCCCCCGAATGGGCAAGGAAGAGCCTGGCAGCCCGCGAGGACAGAAAGGCGATCTATACGCGGTCCGAGCTCGAGTCGGGCCTCACCGGGGATGCCTGGTGGAACGCCGCGCAAAAAGAGATGCTTCTCACGGGGAAAATGCACAATTACATGCGCATGTACTGGGGCAAGCAGATCCTGTCCTGGTTTCCCGACCCAGCCATCGCTTTCAGGCTCCTCGTCGAGCTCAACGACACATGGTCCCTCGACGGCAGGGATCCCGGCGGCTATGCCGGCATAGCCTGGTGCTTCGGACGCCACGACCGCCCCTGGCCCCTAAGGCCTCTTTTCGGAAACGTCCGCTCCATGGCGGCCTCGGGCTTGCGCAAGAAATTTGACGTCGAGCGCTATGCGGCGGAAGTGGAAGATTTATATAATGTAAGGAGAAAGGAGAAACCATGAACCTCAGCGATCTTCCGTTCATCGTGAAAGACGGGAATGACAGCAGCCACGATATCGTCGTCTATGCCCTCTCGACCTGCGGTTTCTGCAAGAGGGCTCTGGCCTTCCTGGATGAGAAGGGCTTCGCCTACAAGTACATCCACCTCGATCATCTGCCCCTCGAAACCAAGACCGAGGTCAAGAAAATCCTCAGGGAGCGCTTCAAGGAAAACCCGGCCTTCCCCTTCGCCGTGATAGACGATTCGGACCATCTTGTGGGATTCATCCAGCCCGACTGGGTCAGGACTCTGGGCGTGCCGGAGGCAACATGATCCCCAAAACCTTGGACCAGACCAGGCTGTTCACGAGGATGGTGGCGCAAAAGCAGGGCTGGGCCCTCAATCCCGACACGGCATTCTTCGAATCCCTCGTCGAGGGGCTTACCACCAATTTCAACCGCTACGGCTATTATCTCTGCCCCTGCAGGGATTCGGACGGCTCGAGGGAAGTGGACAGGGATGCGATCTGTCCCTGCGTATGGGCACGACGAGACGTACCCGAATTGGGGAACTGCTACTGCGCCCTCTATCTTTCGAGGGAGCTTCTCGCTTCGGGCAAGGCTCCGGCCGCCATTCCGGACCGTCGATACGAGGAGAGCCCCGGGGAGCCGGCCTCACCATGACCTACCTGGATTGGGCGGCGACGACTCCCTGCGACAGGAACATCCTGGAAAAGGCTCTCGACGCTTCCATCGAAACCTTCGCCAACCCTTCCAGCCCCCACAGGCCCGGCCTGGCGGCCAAGGCCCTGCTGGAGGATTCCAGATCCTCCCTTCTCGCCTCCCTTTCGACCCTCTCGGGCGGCAGGAAGCCGGGTGGCGTCCTTGCCTTCACGGCCTCGGGCACCGAAGCCGACCAGATACCACTCCTCGCCCTCTTCCGCCAGCTCAGGAAGGGAGCGGTCCCGGCTTCGGCCGGAACGGCCAAACCCCATCTCCTCATCTCCGCGATAGAGCACTCGGCCATCCATGCCCAGGCCGAGGCGCTCTCCCGACTCGGATTCGACCTCAGCCTCGTCAAGCCCGACAGTGACGGAATCGTCCAGCCCTCGAGGGTGGCCGAAGCCCTGCGTCCTTCCACGAGGCTTGTCGCCATCATGGCCGTCAACAACGAGACGGGAGCCGTGCAGGATATCGCCGCCATCGGCAAGGCTATAGCCTCGGCCGCCTCGAGCCTCGGAACGAGGATCCCCCTCTTCCATGTCGACTGCGTCCAGGCCCTGGGCAAGCTGCGTTCCGATTTCCTCGGAGGCATCGTGACGAGCGCCGCCTTTTCCGCGCACAAGATCCAGGGTCCCAAGGGTGTCGGAGCCCTGTGGTACGGAAAACCCATCGAAGCCCTCGCCCTCGGAGGTGGCCAGGAAGGGGGCGTCCGTTCGGGCACGGAGAATTTGTTCGGCATCGCCGCCTTCGCCATGTGCGCGGCCAGCGCGAAGGTCTCCATGGATTCACGCCTCGACCGCGCCCTCGTCCTGGAGCGAAGACTGCTCGAAGGCCTGGAGGAAATTCCCGGCGCACGCGTCATACCTCAGGGCCGCAAGGCAGGAGATCCACGCTGGAGTCCATGGATAGCCAGCGCGGCCTTTCCTGGCCTCGGGGGGGAAGTCCTCGCGAGAGCCCTTTCCGACGAGGGCATCGCCGTTTCGACAGGTTCGGCCTGCTCCCATACCCAGGCGACCAAGGGGAGGAGGATCCTGAGGGCAATGGACTTGCCTGAGGACCTGTCCTTTTCCTCGGTGAGGGTATCTTTCGGCCCTGGGACGGAGACGGGCGAGGTCGACCTCTTCCTCTCCAAGGCCGAAGACTTGTATCGCAGACTTAAAACCTGATACAACAGCATCACCATGGAATCCCTCTTCCTCATCAAACCCGGCGAGATACTCCTCAAGAAGGAAAACCAGAAAGAGTTCACCCGGAGGCTTGTGCAGCAACTGCACAAGCGCCTGGGCGCCACCAGCTGCTCGGTGGAGGAATCCCCTGGGCGCTTCTTCCTCTTCATAGACGAAATCTACGCGGCGAGGGCGGAATTCGTCCTGAGGCACTGCCCCGGCCTCAACGGCTATTCGCGGGCGGCCATGTGCCCCAAGACCATGGAGCCCATTCTCGAAGCGTCGGTGGCCGAGACAGCCAAGGCTCTCGCGGCGGACGAAAGGATCAAATCCTTCAAGGTGGAGACCCGCCGATCGGACAAGAGCTTCCCCCTGGGTTCATACGCCATGTCGGCCAAAGCCGGGGAAGTCATCCTCGAAGCGTTCCCCGCCCTCGCCGTGGACGTCCACAAGCCCGACCTCGTCATCACCATCGAGATACGCGAAAGAGCCTATGTCTACGGCAACACCGAGCCTGGACCCCGAGGCCTGCCATCGGGCACGAGCGGCAAAGGCCTCCTCCTCCTCTCCGGCGGCATCGATTCGCCCGTGGCGGGCTACATGATGGCCAGGCGAGGCGCGCCCCTCGAGTGCGTCTATTTTCACGCCTACCCCTACACTTCCATGGAAGCCCAGAGGAAGGTGGAGCGCCTGGCACTCAAGATCACCGCCTGGTGCGGCTCCCTGCGCCTCTGGGTCATTCCCTTCACGGATGTACAGATGCACATCAAGAAATTCGCCCGGGAGGATTCCACGACGATCATGCTCAGGTCGGCCATGATGGAAGCCGCCGACAAGCTCGCCGGCAGGATAGGCGCAGACATGATCATCACCGGGGAGAGCCTGGGACAGGTGGCCAGCCAGACAGCCGAAAACATGGCCATCACCGAAGCCCCCTCGAGCCTGCCCGTATTCCGGCCCCTCATCGGGATAGACAAGGAAGAGATCGTGGCCATGGCGAAAAGGCTCGGGACCTATGAAACATCCATCCTGCCCTATGAGGACTGCTGCGTGCTTTTTTCGCCCAAGCACCCCCTTCTCAAGCCTTCCTACAAGGAACAGGTGAAGGCCTACGGCGAACTGGGGCTGGGCTCTCTCATCGAGGAAAGCATAGGGAAGGCGGAGAAGTTCGTCTATAAATACAGGGATGTGCTGGAGGATTACGGGATATCCTGAGGGGAGAGGCTGATAAAAAAGCCTGCCGATCGCCGTGAAGGCAACCCGCAGGCCCCGCTTTATCCCCAAGGGGAATCGAACCCCTGTTGGCGGGATGAAAACCCGCTGTCCTAACCGCTAGACGATGGGGACCTTTATCCGGATTCCGTGCTTCCGTGTCCGGGCTGCACGCTACCAAGAAAGGCCGCCCCGTGTCAATATCCCGCTGCCTGCTCAGAAATCCTCGAGAGCCATTTTTTCCTTTATCCTGGCGAAAAGGTGGAGGGCAAGCTCGTTTTTGGGCTCTATTCTCAGGGCCACCTCGCAGTCAGCGTGGGCGGTGGCCACGTCGCCCATCTTGAAATAGCAGAGAGCCCTCCTGTACCTCGAGAAGAAATGGTAGGGATGGATGTGCAGGGCTCCGGTAAAGTCCTCCGCCGCTCCCATGTGGTCCTCCAGGACTCCCTTGACTACTCCCCTGTAATAGAGCGCCTTGTAGCAGTCGGGATCAAGGATGAGGCAGGCGCTGAAATCCTGCAGGGCTTCGTGATACCGCGACTGGGCGAAGTAGGCCATCCCTCGGTGCTTGTACACCACCGAGGCGATTTCCTTGTCCGGCTTTTCGGCCACGATCTCGCTGTAGATCCTCACCGCCTGGCTGAAATCGGCCTTGTTGTGGGCTTCCAGCGCCGCGAGAAGGAGGCCGTCCATGCCGAAGCCCTGGTAGCCTTCGGCCTCCAGGACGCTCTCGGCGGAAGCAGGCTGCGGAGAGTGGGCTGGCATGGGCGAAGGAGACCGAACCAGCGGGGGCGGGCCTGCCGGTGACCGTCCTTCCTTATCCCCAGACCGCGATTTTTCCGCGGCGGATACCGCGGCGGATTCGGAAACCGGTTCCGAATCCGCCACCTCCTCTATCTTCCGGTAGAAAGCCTCCCTCCTGTGCCCCAGCTCGGCGTTGAGCCTTTTCTCGAATTCGAGGATTTCCTGGAAAATGATGTCTGAGAGGGTGAGGTTCGCGTTGAGGGCCGCGAGCTTCCGGCGCATGGGCTCGTCGAAGGGGGTAAACTCGGCTTTGTACACGAGCTCATGCTCCACTTCCGCCCAGGCTTCCTGGAGGATGGTCCTCAGCTGGATCTCGATGACGTTCCTCTCCAGGTGGGGGCAGAGACTGGCGATCGAGTCCGGTATGCGGACGAGGAGGTGGATGGATTCATAGCCGAATTCCCGGAAGGAGCGTTCCGCGCCCTTGCGCTCGATCTCCTCGATGGAAAAGCTCCCCGAGAGGATTTTTTCCGCCTTCTCGAGGTCGCCGAGAAAAGGGCATACCACCCTGACGGCCAGGATATCGTTCACGGGGATGGGTCCTGACTTGTCGGTCCAGGCCTTCTTCAAAAGACGAAGCTTCTTGGCGTAGTAGGAATCGAATTCCTTGACGCGGCCCTTCAGTGTCGGCGTGAGTCCGCTCCGCGAGAAGGCTGATTCCACCGTGGCCCTGAAACTGGCCAGGGCTTTCTCGTAGCCTGGCCTCGCGACGTCGTAGAGGGCTGAAAGTTTGGCTTTATCGGGTATGACGAG
>CAZRYP010000064.1:0-10400 GCA_964604295.1 uncultured Treponemataceae bacterium | reverse complement strand
GACAGTCGTCCTGGACGAGTTCCTGGCGAGGCGGCGGGAAGGCGACCAGGCCAAGGCTCAAAGCCCGGCGTTTGAGGCAGCTCCAAGGACGGGCTCTCCGGGTGCGCCCATCGGGCTCAAGACGAGTCCGGCCTTCAAGCCACCTTTCAGGGGCGCCTCGGAGCCGATCGACATTCCCTTCGGCGAGCTTCTCTCTCTCCTCGAGCGGAGGGTGCTCTACTCCTCCCGCTGGGGCTATCGCCGCGAAGAACACGAGACCGCCGAGCGAGAATTGGAGAGGCTTCTGCCCGAAGCCGAGCGTATTGCCGGACCGAAGGCGATCTACGGTTATTTCAGCTGCGCGCGAGTCGGCGAGACGGGTCTCCTCATTCAAGCCCCCGAGGGCGAAGAATCGCTCGAGCTGCCCTTCCCCGCCGAATCGGGCGGTCACCGAAGAACTCTGGCCGCCTACTTCTCCCCCGGCGGGGATGCGATCGCGCTTTTCGCCGTCACGGTCGGCCACGGCATCGCGCGCGCCGCCCGCGGATTCAAGGATGAGGGCAAACTGGAAGCCTACTGGCATCTCCATGGCCTGGGTTCCGCCCTGGCCGAGGCCGCCGCCCAATGGGCCCACGACAAGATCGGCGTCGATCTCGCGGCGGCCGGCGCCAAGACGCGCGGGCGGCGCTACTCCTTCGGATTCCCCGCCTGCCCCGGCACCGAATATCAAGCCCCTCTCCTGCGCCTTCTCGACGCGGGACGGATGGGTCTCGCCGTCACGCAAGGGCACCAGCTCGATCCCGAGCACTCCGTGACCGCCTTCGTCATCGCGCGGCCGGACGCCGTGTATTTCGACGCGTGAACCGCACGGGGTTCCCGAAATTGCGCCATTCGGGCATACTGAAAGCGGGAGAGAATCGCGAAATGGACGTTAAAGCCAGAGAAGGGTATCACGCGCGGGAGTTTTGCCGGCTGACAGGCATCACGGGGGAAACTCTGCGGCACTATGTGGACAAGGGCATCATAGCTCCCTCCCATATAGAACCGAACAGCTATAAGCTGTATTCCACGAAGAACGCCCTGGACATGCTCCTCGCGAGGAGTTGCCGCGGCCTCGATCTGCCCATTTCCACCATCCTTAGCAAGACCAGTGCCACGCTCGAAGAACAGGAAGCGATTTTCTCGGTCAGGGAACGAGAAATCGAAGACGAGATCGACGCATTGAAGCTCAAGCTGGCGAGAGTAAAGCAGCAAAAGGGCAATTTCAATTTCATCCATTCATCGATGGGAAAGGTCAGGGAACATCGGGCCGACGATGTCTTCAACCTCTATAGGCTCATCGTATTCGGGAAGGGCTCTCCGATGATGCCCAAGGAACACGCGATCCTCGATCAGTGGATGAACTATCCCCAATATATCTGCGTCGCCTTGAACGCCCCGACGGAAAGCCTTGTCGACCGGTCGGTCGACAAACTCCCCATCTCGATAGGCGTCGGGGTCAGGGAAGAGTGGGCCGATTCCCTCAACCTCGACATCGGCCCGCCGGTGAGCTTTTTCGCGAAGGCTCGCGGCCTCTGCACCGTCGTGGCGACCCACGACCCGTTCAACCTGAAGAAGGGCGATCTGAATGGGATCTTCGATACCGTCGAGAGGATGGGAGTCGAGATCGCGAGCGATCTTACAGGGCTCCTCTGCACCTATACCGATACCCCCGCGGGGCGCCTTTACTACATTTCTCTGGGATTTTCGATAAAATAATATTTTTTAATCTTGACCTCGTGGTTACCACAGCCTTTACGCTACAAGACTGCCCGGAGTCGAGAAGCCTCGGCGAATGTCCCTCCATGCCCCAGAGGCCGAAAGAGAGGACCCGAGAGCCTGCCCCGGGCTGAGGAGTAGGAACATGAGGATTGCATCGAGGAAAATCGCGGTCGCGCTCCTGTGCGCGCTCGTGGCTCTCACCATCGTCGCATGCGCGACCAAGGCCACATCGGGGGCGGCCGCCTTCAAGGCCGGTACCTATACGGCGCAGGCGGATGGCAGGAATGGCCCGGTGGAGGTCAAGGTAGGTTTTTCGAAGAATTCCATCGTGAAGGTCGAGGTGGTCAAGCACGCGGAGACGCCGGGAATAAGCGACGAGGCATTGAAGCAGATTCCGGCGGCCATCGTGAAGAATCAATCGCTCGCCGTCGACAGTGTGTCGGGCGCCACCCTCCTCAGCGAGGCTATCGTCAACGCCGTGGCCGACTGCGTGAAGCAGGCCGGCGGTTCGGTGGACCTGCTCATGGGCAAGGCCTCGGCCGACAAGGCTGCCGCTCAGGCACCCATCCCCTCGGACGGCATATTCGAAGGGAGTTCCAGGGGCATGCAGGGTCCGATCAAAGTGCAAATCACCGTCGCGGGAGCCCGCATCTCCGAGATCAAGGTTCTCTCCACCAAGGAAACGGCCAATGTCACGAAGGTGGCCTTCGAGAGAATCCCCGCCCGCATCGTCGAGACGCAGAGCCTGAAGATCGACAGCGTCACGGGCGCCACCTGGGCCAGCAACGGAATCAGGAACGCCGTGGCCGACGCCGCCCAGAAAGCCGGCTTCGATGTCGCGGCGCTGAAGGCCAAAACGGTTAAGGTCGAAGCCAAGGCTCCCCAGACCTGGAACACCGACGTCCTCGTCATGGGCGCCGGCGGCGCCGGACTCACGGCTGCCATCAGCGCGGCCCAGACGGGAGCGAAGGTCATCCTCATCGAGAAGGGATCCGTCATCGGCGGGAATACCATGATGGCGGGCGCCGCCTACAACGCGGTCGATCCGGAAGCCCAGGCCACGATGATCCTGACCAAGGCCCAGAAGGCCACGATGGATTCCTATCTGGCCCTGGCGCCGGCCGATCCTTCGCTGAAGTTCGATCGCTATCCGGAGTGGCAGCAGGTCCTGACCCAGCTGAAATCCGATATAACCAAATTCTACGCCGCGAACCCGGGCAAGAAGCCTGGCGTCGATATGCCCGGCTTCGATTCCATAGCCCTCCACATGTGGCACATCTACACAGGCGGGCTCCGTGAACTCTCGGACGGAAGCTGGATCGCCCCCCGGCTCGATCTCGCGAGCAAACTCGCCACGAGCGCCCTCGACAGCTTCAAGTGGATGGACAGCGTCGGCCTGAAGGCATCGTACGGCAGCACTTCCTTCTATGGAAGGTCGACAGGGCTGGGCACTGTCCTCGGAGCCATGTGGCCCCGCACCCACAGCTTCATGTCCGGCGCCGACCGGATTCCCCAGCTCGAGAAAAAGGCGCTGGAATTCGGCGTGAAGATCTACACCGAAACCCGCGGCACCGAGCTGGCCATGGGACCCTCGGGAAAGATCATGGGCGCCAAGGCCGTCCAGGCCGACGGAACCCAGATCACGATCAACACGTCCAAGGGCGTGGTGCTGGCCACCGGCGGATACTGCGCCAATCCCGTGATGGTGAAGAAATACGACAAGTATTGGGGCAACGATCTCTCCGACTATACACTCACCACTAATCTGGGCACGAATACCGGCGACGGCATCGTCATGGCCCAGAAGATCGGCGCCGACCTCTTCGGCATGGAAGTAGCCCAGATGATGCCCTCCTCCTCGCCCACCAAGGGAACGATGACAGACGGGGTCTGGGGCGACGCGTCCGAGCAGATCTGGATCGACGGCAAAGGCAACCGCTTCGTCAACGAATACGCCGAGCGCGACGTGCTCGCGAAGGCTTCCCTCAAGCTCGACAAGGGAATCTTCTATATCATCTACGCCGGCCGCGGCGATCCCTCGAAACCCGAGAACAAGCTCAAGGGCACCGACCTCAAGAGCGTCGCCTCGATGGTCGAAAGCGGCAATATCTGGTACGGCTCCACCCTCGCCGAACTGGCCAAGGCGACGCAGACCCCGGCGGCCGGCTGCGCCCCCGCCTTCACCGAGCAGGCTCTTCGCGCGACCATCGAACGCTACAACCAGTCAGTCGCCGCGCAGAAGGACGGCGAATTCGGCAAGGGCGTCATCGCGGGCGCCATCGACCTGGAGTACATCGAATCCCATCCGGAAGCAGGGCTCGCCATCAGTCCGCGCAAGGCATCGCTCCACCACACCATGGGGGGCGTCCTCATCGATACCGAAACCCGCGTGCTCAACGCGCAGGGCAAGGCCATTCCCGGACTTTGGGCGGCCGGCGAAGTGACCGGCGGCATCCACGCGGGCAACCGCCTGGGCGGCAACGCGATCGCCGATATCTTCACCTTCGGACGCATCGCCGGATTGAACGCCGCGAAGTAATAGGAAAAGTTTCCAGCGTAAAAGCAGCAGCCCCCACCCCGAACACTATCGGGGCGGGGGCTGCCTCTTTGCCCAGGTCGAGCCCAAGTCGAGCCCAAGTCGAGCGCCCGTTCCCTGACGAGCCCCGGCGGCGCGGTGATCTTCTAGACTTCAGCTTCCATTCCTGATCAGAAAAAAGGGGGCTGACTGCTGGGTTTCAGCAGTCGGCCCCTTGTTCATTTATGATATGGCAGGCGATCCGGCGGTGTCGCATTGCGCAAAGCCGCCGGTGCCGATGCTCAGACCCAGACTTCGCGCAACACGCGAAGGGCATTCCCGCCAATAACCTTGACGATGTCGCTGTCGGAGTATCCGTGCTTCACGAGCCAGCGCGGGATGTTGATCGAAGCTTCCGTCGGATTCTCGAGACCTTTCACGTAGGGCACTTCCTGGTACGAGACACTGTTGTTGCTCGTGTCCTTCTTGGAAAGGCTCGCCGCGAAGACGTGGTGAAGACCCACGTGGTCGCCATACAGGGAGTCTATGCCGAAGGATACATGGTCTATGCCCACGAGGTTGGCCGTGTACTCGAAATGCTCCATCACCGACTCGATGTCGTGCGTGAGATGGGTGTGGGTCATGGTGGTGTGGGGAGCCGACTCGATGCCGACGACGCCGCCCTTCTCGGCCGTGGCTTTGAGGACGTTGTCGTGGAAGAGCCGCTTGGAATCCCAGATGGCCCGGGCGCCCACATGGCTCAGGATTATCGGCTTCTGAGACCAGGCCACGGTGTCCAGGGTTGTCTGCGGCCCCGCGTGCGAACAGTCGATGAGCATGCCCACCTTGTTCATGCGGCGCACCGCTTCCTTGCCGAAGCGGGTGAGCCCGCCGTCGTGGTCTTCCTTGATGCCGTTGCCCAGCGCGTTGGACTCGGAGTACGTGATGCCCATCATCCTCACGCCGAAGCCGTAGAGGATGTCGATGCGGTCCAGCTCGTTCTCGATGGGGGCAGCGCCCTCGACGACGGGAACCCAGGCCATGCGTCCCTCGCGGAACGCGCGCTCGATGTCGGCCAGGCCCTTGCACTGGATCAGGAAATCCTGGTGGGCGAGGTCGCAGAGCCTCTGGCCGAAGTCATGGAGGACGTCCGTCCATTTCCAGCCGTTCTTGGAAGTGATATGGCAGGTGCCGTCCATCATGTTGTCGAAGACGCAGTCGATGTTGGAGGCAGCCAGCGCCTCGTAGGCGCAGAACTCGCGCCCATCGCGATTGTAGGCCCTCGTTTCCTCGATCTTCTTGGGAAAGTACGTGGGATGCTCATGCAGGGCAATGAAGATATTGTCCCTGACGAGGCGCGCCACGCGTTCCTCCCCGGCCTGGTCGAGGGGTATCCTGTACCCCCCGGTCCAGTTCCAGTCCTCCATCTCGTACTCGGGATAGTCCGTTCCGGCCTCCAGGTACGAGTATGCTTTATAGCCTTTATAGGCTGTCTTTATTCCCATACCTTCCCCTTACTTCTTGTAGACCTTCATGATGTCCTTGGCTTCGAGGAATCCATAGAGGCCGGGGGTGAGATCCCAGCCGGCGAAGCTCTTGGAATAGCCGTAGGCATTGACGGTGACCCAGGCGTTGAGGGTCGGGAGTTCCTTGATGAACTCGGCCTGGAACTTGTCCATGATCGCGATGCGCTTCTTGTAGTCGGGCTCGAACTGGGACTGGTCGAGGAGGGCGTCGATGGCCGCGTTCTTGTACTCCATGAAGTTGAGGGAGGCATCCGAACGGTAGATCGTGCTGAGCGAGGAGTCGGCATCGTCGATGACGCCCCATTCGATGCAGTTGATGTCGAAGTTGTGCTGCTTGACGACTCTGTCCGTGTAGGTGGCGGGATCGACGGCCTTGAGGTTGATCTTGATGCCGGCCTTCTCGGCATTGGCCTTGAAGATGTTGACGATTGAGTCGATGTTGGCCGTTGTGGTGCGGTAGATCAGCTCGAACTCGAGGGCCTTGCCGTTCCTGGACCTGAAGCCCGACTTGTCGAGCGTGTAGCCCGCGTCGTCTAGGAGCTTGCCGGCCGCGGCGATGTCGAAGGCGGGGAACTTGATCTGCGATTTGACGAGATCCTTGAACACCGGCGACACGGGAGTGTCCATCTTTATGGCTCCGCCCTGCTTGGCCACGACCACGATGGCGTCGCGGTCGAGGGTATGGGCGATCGCCTTCCTGACCACGGGATCCTTGAGCATCTCATTCCTGTAGGAGAAGGAGAAGTAGCCGAAACCCAGTGAAGTCACCCTGCCGACATCGAATTTCGCGGGTTCGGCGGTGAGCTGCTTCTGGGCCGCCACGGGGAGCGCCGAAGCGGAAACGTGCACTTCGCCGGCCTTGATGGCGAGCACAAGGGCGTTGGGGTCGGGATAGACGCGGAAGGTGAGGGTGTTCACATAGGCGCCCTTTCCGCCGTTGGCCAGCGGCCAGTTGGGAACGCGCTCGAACTGGTAGTACTCGCCCTTCCTGTAGCTCTTGAGCTTGAAGGGGCCGTAGCCGACGCCGTTGTACGCGAAGGTGTTGGGGTCTGTGACTTTTTCATAGATGTGCTTGGGCATGACATCGATCCAGAAACCCACCTGGGAGAGGAAGTTGACCTGGGGCTTCTTGAGATAGTAGACGATGGTGTGGGCGTCCTTGAGCTCGTAGTGGTCCACGTTCGCGAACATGTCCGCGCCGTAGCCGAGCTTGTACTTGACGAGATAGTCGCCCGTGAAGGCCAGGTCGGCGGCGGTGAAGGGAACTCCATCGTGCCAATCGAGGGTATGCAGGGTGATGGTATACACCTTCGCGTCGGCGCTGATCTTGTAGTCCTTGACGATGAAGGGAACCTTGTTTCCGGCCTCGTCCGTGACCATGAGGGTGGGCAGGGCGAGGTTCATGACGAGCGAGGAATTGAGGTCGTTCGAGATCCATGTGGCGAGGTTGTAGGGATCGCCGGTTATGCCGACGACGAGGTCCCCGCCCACGCTCTGGGCGGCGAGGGGCTGGAATGCCGCGACAAGCAGCGCCAGCATCGCGATTGTCATCATCCGTTTCATTTTCATCCGTTTCCTCCTGATATGTATTCATGTGTCCAACGGACACTGTTCCGCAGTATTGTCAGGCTGGTTTTAGCGCCAGCCGTTGTCTTATCGTTCCCGCTTCAGGGCTCTGCCCGAACGGGAGGGCAGCACGGCGGCTCCGTCCAGGGCCAGCTTTCCGTTCACCACGACCTGGGAGACACCGCTGGCCACGGCGAGGGGATTCCTGTAGCTCTCCATCGTGGCTTTGGGGAAGGAATAGGCTTCGGGATCGATGACGGCGATGTCCGCGAACCAGCCTTCCGCGAGAATTCCGCGGTCCTTGAGGCCGAAGTGCTCGGCCACCATGCTCGTGTTCCGGCGGATGATCTCTTCCGCCGCGACGCCCTTTTCCCTGTACATCCGGAAGAATATGGGGAATCCACCCCTCCGCTGCAGTTCGTACCAGTCGAAGGGATCCTCGGGATCGCCCATGATCTCGTCCGTCCCGACGCTGACATAGGGATTGGCGACGATCGAGTCCACATGTCCCGAAAGCGGGAAATCCTTCCTCGAAGGCCCACCCAGCCAGAACGTGTAGTTCCTGTCGTCGGCAAGCAGGTCAAGCATGCAGTCGTCGGCGCCGATGCCGCGCTCGGCAGCGATATCCTTCACCGATTTGCCTTCCAGGGAAGGATCCTGCGAGAGGACGACAAAAAGGTCGGCCTTGTCGCCCGCGAAGATATAGGCATCCTTCTTGACGACAGCCCTGCCTTCGGGAGTCGAGAGGGCTTTCTTCACCCCTTCGACCCCGCCGGCGAAGAGGTCGTCCGAGAGCGCCATGATGAAGAGGATGAGTCGCGACTTGGAGGTGCAGTGGCCTGTGGAGCGGGGGATCGTGTCGACGCGGACCTTTAGTCCTTCCTCATCCACCGCCTTCCTCGCGACCTCGAAAGCCTCGGGGCAGGTGGGTTTCAGATGGCTGATCTGGATCCTCGTCCCGGAGAGCCGGCCCACGTTCACGAACTCCTCGGTGGCTTCCCTGATGCCGATGACATGGCGGAGGTGGGCCGCCGCCACGCCGCCATACTCGCCCACGATGCCCGCCACCCGGACGAGTTCGTCCAGTTTCGCGTAGCGCGAGGGCACGTAATCCAGGCCGAAGGAGACGCCCACGGCGCCCTGCTCCATGCCTTTTCTCAGGTGGGCTTCGATTTCCGAGGCTTCCGCCTGAGAGGGGGGCCTGTTGTGCGCGCCTTTCATCACCGTCCAGCGAATCGTGCCGTGACCCAGAAGCGTGGCGAGGTTGATGTTCGTGCCGCTCTTCTCGACCGCGGCCATATAGGAGGCAAGATCGTTCCATTCGGGAAAACGCTTCTTGTAGGCTTCCTTCTGCGAGGTGCTGAGAAGACCGTTGCCCCAGAAATAATCGATGACATTGTCCTTCGGACCCGGGAGAATCGAGTGCCCGCAGTTGCCGTTCACCACGGTTGTCACGCCCTGCCTCAGGCAGTGCTCGTAGTTGCCATCCACCAGGCAGACCCACTCTTCGTGGACATGGGGATCTATCAGTCCGGGAGTCACCATCTTGCCCGCGGCGTCGATCGTCTTCCGCGCAGGTTTCCGGATGGACGGGGCGATCTCCGCTATCCTGTCGCCTTGGACGGCGACGTCGGCGATCCGCCCCGCCTCTCCCGTGCCGTCTACGACAAAACCATTCCTGATCAGCAGATCGTACATGCGGTCCTCCTGGCGACCGGGGTCGCCTGAATCGTCAGTCCCTGCTCTTGGGGTTGAGCGCGTCGTTGATCGCGTTGCCCAGGAGATTGAAGCACACCACGTACAGGACGATGGCCATGCTCGGCGCGAACCACCACCAGTAAGGATTGGGAGTGTCGATTATGGCTCCCGCGTCCCAGGCCTTCTTGATGATGGTTCCCCAGGACCATGTGCTCGGATCCCCAAGCCCCAGGAAGCTCAGGCCGGCTTCGGAGAGCACCGAGGTGGCCATGATGAGGGTGAGATTCACGAGAATGGGTCCGATTATCACGATGAGAATGTGCTTGAACAGAATCGCGGGCTTTTTTATGCCGAGACAGCGGGCCGCTTCTATGAATTGCATTTCGGAAACACGCAGGGTCGCGTTCCGAGTCACCCTCGCGAGCGAGGGCCAGGAAAAGAGGCCTATCACCACCGCGACGTTGCCGATCGAAGACCCGATGACCGCCGCGATGACGATGATGAGGGGAAGCACGGGCAGGGTGAGGAACACATCGATGAGGGTATCTATGACAGCCCCCGGCACGCCCTTGAAGTAGCCCGACACCAGCCCCGCGGGCACGCCGATCGAAAAAGCCAGGAGGACGGCCACAAAGGACACATAGAGGGATGTCCTGGCTCCCCAGATGATCTGAGCCATTATGTCGAGACCGAGGCCGTCCGTTCCGAAGGGGTGGGCGAAGGAGGGGCTCATCATGAGTTCCGTGCCGTAGCCCTTGGGATACTGGGCCAGCAGGGGCGCGAGAAGACCCATGAGCATGAAGGCCGCCACTCCGCAGAGTCCCACGATGCCCAGCCTGTTCCTGGCGAAGGCCGAACCGAAGCCGCGCTTCTTCATGCCTTGCCTCCCGCCAGCCTGATCCTGGGATCGAGTTCGGACACTATGAGGTCGGTGATGAAATTCATCGCGACGACGGTGATGGACAGCATGAGGAAGGCTCCCTGAGCACGGGATAATCCATGGCGTTGATGGAGTCGTAGATGAGCCTGCCCACCCCGGGCCAGGCATAGATGGTTTCGGTCATGATCGCCCCGCCGATCATGGAACCGATCATGAGCCCCGTCACCGTCACGGTGGGGATGAGCGCGTTCTTGAGCGCGTGCACCCTCGTCACATAGCGGTCATCCCAGCCTTTGGCCGCGGCCGTCCTGATGTAGTCTTCCTTCATCACATCCAGCATGGAGTTGCGGGAATAGAGGATGATCGTCGCGGAGTTCCCCAGGAAGGGGGTGATGGTCGGGAGGATCGCGTGGCGCGCCACGTCCAGGAAAAACTTGATGCCCTGCGCGGGAGGAGGCGTGTAGGCTCCTCCCGT